>NC_019698.1 GCF_000317145.1 Chamaesiphon minutus PCC 6605
TAGTAAATATATAAAATTTAGTATTTACTTTAGATTATTATTAATTGGCATCAACGTGTCAAAAAAATATTTTACGCCAAAGCTGAGATACTTACCTAAAAAGCATCTCAGCCTTATTCCTGTTCATTGGTCGCGTTCGATCAAAATCGGCTAAAAGTGCCCAACGAGCCAAAAATATAAAATTATCGGAGTCTAAAACCCCCACCTAAAAACAGCTCTAATCTAATCCAAGAAAGCATTTGAAGGTTTTAATAAAGATACTTATGGTGAATTAAACTAGATCTAATTGAGGGACGACCGGGACAAAATAAGTGTAAAACAGTGCCCCAAAACGCCCAGAAGCTTACACATAGTCATTTTGATCGAAAGTGGATCGAGCGCGAAAATCAGCATTATCACACCCTTGCTGATATAGTTTGGCTATAGATAATGCTTTCAACTCCCGCTCGTTGGGTGTGAGAACTTTAGAACCGCCCATTTTCTAGTGATATAAGCGGAAGTAATCGATCGTTAGGGCTAGAAAGCTCATTCGGTAGTCGATCGATAAAAACTTCTTATGGCATGTCTACCTCTTCACTTAATCACTTAATCACTTAATCACTTAATTACTTGTTCACTTGCTGGTACTCTGGAGAGAATCGACTCTATTTCCTCGTCAAAACAAATATTTTTAACAATGAGTGAAAAGAATCACGAGACAGACTACGGGACTCTCAACAGCAAGAAACTAGATGAGCTACAACGGAGCTTCGACACCACGAAAATTTTGGCGGCTGTGGATACCATTGATGAGATCCGTTACCGGATTTGTGAGCCAGATGGAATGAGACAGGATTTGCTCGATCTCCATTCGATGGCTCACACGATTATTAATGGCGATTCAACCCTTAATGCGCCCAGAGGAACGTGCATTTGGGAAGTCGCTCAAGATCTAGAGTTGGAAATAGATGAATTTGCCACCAAATTGAGTGAAATTGCTAACCTGCTAGCCAAACTAGGCGAACTCGTTCCTGATGATGAAGATGAAGATGAAGATGAAGATTGATGTACTCTCCAGCACCAGCACACTAGGAGGGTGCCACTCTCAAGACACCGAAAACCGCGAAACGAGCCAATCGCTGACATCGAATCGATATCGCGCCCCAAGAAGATTGGTTATCGAGCTAGCCAAACCTCTAAATCCCCTACGCTAGTAAAGTCTAATAACTCCTCTGCCAACGCCTCGACCCGATCGAGACTCAAACCATTTAACCGTGACAGTAGTTCGGGCGATAAATTGCCAAGCTTCCGAGTCAAGAGCTTAATTGCTAACGCCCGTTGCCCCTCTACTCGACCTTCAATCCGACCCTCTTCTTTCCAACTAGTAGTAATTTCCATAATATTCTCCCGCTCTTGGGGTAATTTAATTTTATCAACTTCAACTCGAAACTGCTCTTGCTCGGCTGAGTTCAACCGTAAATAACTGTCAATGAAACCCGATAGTAGAAAAGTTCGCGCCCGATCTAACTTGAGTTTAGCAATCATCCGCAAACACTCAACCTTGACTCGCGGGCGATCTGCGGGGTCGATACTCATCTTCGCCATCAATGCCGCCGCGACGGGATTGGGACGCTTGAGAAAGTCCCGCCAGTTTAACTGGTTGAGCTGAATCGTCAAAAAGTTAAAATCTAAGATCTGCAACCCAGGCGCATTGACCTGATAATTATTTTTCTCCTCTCGAAAAGGTTTATCGAAGGAGAAGAGCGCGATTGGGTAGACGATCTGTAAATACTTCCGGTGCAGTTGAGCGAAGTAGAAAAATATCCGGCGGTGGAAATCAGTCTCGGTGCCAGACTGGTGTTCGCAGTTCACTACCACCGACACCCGCCCGCTTTCTGGTGCATTGGGACGACCGCGCAGCCGGACTCTGACAATGATATCCATTGCCCGCCGCTTACCTACTCCGATGTCGGTAAAGTACTCTTGAGGGAGAAATTCAAGACTTTCTGGTTCGATCGCTACGAACAGATCGGGGGCAAATAACTCCAAGAACTCCAGGAAAAAAGTCGTTAACAACTGCTTGAATAACTGGTCGTGGTCGATATTGCCCGTACTGTCAGTTTGCGGTTTTTTCTTACCCATATCGTTCGCTAGTAGTAAATGTAAGATAACATATTCACTTGACCACTTATTCACTTGAATACTTGACCACTTGACCACTTGACCACTTGAATACTTGACCACTTGAATACTTGTTTAAGTACTTACTTGTTGCTAATCTAGACAGAATCGACTCTATCCTTTCATCAAGACGAGCATGAGAATATGATTCTGACAATTGCCAATCAGAAGGGTGGAAGCGGGAAAACAACAATTTCGATCCACCTGGCTCACGCAATTGCTCTCGCTAAAAAGAAAGTATTGCTGGTAGATGCCGATCCCCAAGGATCGGCAAGCGTGTGGGCATCTGCCCGAACCGAGGTGTCACCCTTCCCAGTAATCGCGATGGCGCGGGAAACTCTTCACCGAGATTTGCCAGAAATTGCTAGTAACTATCAGCATTGTGTAATCGATACAGCTCCACGGGTGTCAGCTCTGGCTCGATCGGCGATTCTTGCTGCTGACTTAACATTGATTCCCGTTCAACCCAGTTCCTATGATGTTTGGGCTGCTGCTGAAACAGTCGCTCTCATTAAAGAAGCCCAGCAATTTAGGCCAGAAATTCAAGCAGCATTCTTAATCAATCGGAAAATTCCCAGGACGGCGATCGGTAGAGAGATTAATGGAGCTTTAGCCGATCTCTGTTTTCCAGTTCTCGATGCAACCATTTCTCAGCGAGTTGCGTTTGCAGAATCATCAGCAGGAGCTACAGTACTGGAGTTTGCTGCTACCAGCGAGGCTAGTGATGAAATCAAAGCTTTAAGTAAATGTGTCTTGAAATTTATGGGAGTTAAATCGTGGTAAAGCGTCCGTTGATTGCTAAAAAACCAACCACCAATAATTTGAATCCCACGGTAGATGATTGGATCGAGCGCGGTGGCATCGATCCGGAAATTCAAACCGCGACTTCAGAGGAAGTCATTCAACCTCCATCGCCACAGGTAGCAGCAGAACCAGAGAGCCAAGAAAAACAAGAGAAGCCGTTTCCACATCGAATCAGCTTTGATATGGGGAAGGAGCAGTATAAAAGGCTCAAATTTGCTAGCTTTGAGTCAGAGCGATCGATGAATGAGATTTTAAGGGAGGCAGTTGAGAACTGGCTGAAGGAGGGTAAGCATTGAGCAAGTGAATACGTAAATACGTGAGTAAGTGAATACGTAAATACGTATTTACGTGAGTAAGTGAATACGTGAGTAAGTGAATACGTGAGTAAGTGAATACGTGAAATGTTTATTATTTATGAGCGATACAATCATTAACGATGAATTAGACTCCGAAACTAATTTAGATCCAGAGATAGATATCTTGTCGCTTTATACAGGAGAAAAAGATGTTTATCCCCAAAATTGGGATGCTGTAAATCGACTAGGACAAGAATCAGATCTTCTTGCTAAAGGCGTACTAACATCCTTCGGTGTTAGTGAAATTTTGGCAATATTATCACTTGTAAATCCGGCAATAGCATTTGTAAGTTGGGCATTGACATTTGCATTTTTCAGCAATGAATACATTTGGCGAGTCCGCCGTCTGTATGTTGTAGCTAAGTCGATTCTCGACCATTATGGCGATGATAACGTCGTGCTTACACCGAGAGTAAAAACCGATACAGCAGCCATCGACTTGTTGGTAAAAATGCCAGACAGAAGAATGTTTGCTCTGATGACTCGCGCTAATGAAGATAGGGAAGTAATCTGGCGTGAAGATCGTCAAGAATTTTTCATAAAAAAGAATGGTAAACATGCTAAAAGGGCAATTGCTCTAACTAAGGCAATTGAATCTTTGCAGACAGTATCTTATTTACGAAAAATCAAGCATCCACTCATGGGTATAACCGCCGCAGAACGGAACGCGCCATTGATCAAGGCAATTGTTCTGGCACCAGGAGCGCGGATAGTGGCTTATGAGGATTCGCCACTGTGGACAGAGTTTGGAGGAGCAAGGGTGTTGAGAATTCAGACTACCAGCGTTACCTATGTTGTAGAGTGCAAAGATCTAATAAATTTTCTGCAACCCATACAAAAAAATGGTGAATCGACACCAAAATAGGGAAAAATAAGTTAATACTGTAAATCCCCTTAAAAGCAGAAAACCCTACCACGGACGTGGCAGAGGTCTTCAGGCGATTTAACCGTGGTTTACAGGAGCATACCGCTCTACTCCAACCGCCGTCCAAAACAAAACGGACGGAACCTTAAAATGCTGTTCCTGGGGGGATGGCATTGCATCTACTAGTATACCCAGTAGGGGGTGTACTGGCAACAGGTTTCTACTCTTACACCTACGCCATTTCAAGTAGAGAGTAGATAGTTTAGGCAATAGAGCGATCTAACGAGCAGATCGCCAAATGACACAACAAAAATTACAGTCCGAGTTACAACAGAGCGCAATCGACCCCCAAATCGCCGCACTAAATTTTGGTGAGGTCGGTCAAACCGAAGCATTCGCATTTATCGTCCGCACCCCCAAACGCCGCAATGACGGTCGATTGACCGATGGGCATCTACGGATCTACGAACAATTCGAGGCAGGCGGATGGATTGGCCGAGGGATCGACCCGCTCACCATGCAGCCAAGCGAGTGGGGTTGTCTCAAGCCGTACAACCCTCGCATTGACGACATCAAGCGCAAAGCAATAAAATACGAACATCCCCACAAGCAGCCCACCGAGCTATTTTGTTTGCGAGTGACTTGGGAGAGCGGGCGCAAAATAGCCATCAGATCGGGTTTGGAGTCCGAGTATTTAGCGCGGATGGACTCAGCCGCCAGCCCCCGCGACGAAGATCGCGAATTTTGGCAGTGGGTCAAAGATACACCGCAGCTCACCATTATCATTACCGAAGGGGCTAAAAAAGCCGCTGCATTGCTGTCGGCGGGATATTGCGCGATCGGGTTGCCAGGGATTTATGGGGGCTATCGCGCCCAACGTGAGGGCGTACCGTGCCAACCCTACCTCATTCCCCAGCTCAAGGTATTTACACAGCCAGGGCGCGAGTTTGTGTTTGCATTCGATCGGGATACCAACCCAAAAACGATCGCCGCCGTCCGTACCGCAACCGATAAAACCGGACGACTGCTAGAGCGGTCGGGCTGTAAAGTATCGGTGATGACTTGGACTCACGCACATAAAGGCGTAGACGACCTGATTTACCATGCAGGAGCTACCGCCCTTGATGCGATTTATGCCGATCGCTCATCCCTAGATAATTGGCGACTCCAGGGCAATTTTAGCCTGGATCGGTATGAGGCTGTACGGATTAATAGCCGCTATTTCGATGCAGCGGTCAGACCGAACAAACTAGAGGGTAAAATCGTTGGGGTTAAATCTGCCAAGGGCACTGGTAAAACCGAGTGGCTGGCAGAGCTGGTGAAACCATACATCAACGACGGGCGCGGCGTATTGATCTTGACCCACCGCGTTCAACTCGCCCAAGCCCTTGCCGAGCGGTTGGGCATCCCTCATGTGAGCGAAGTGTATCAACACGGGCAATTGTTAGGTTTCGCGCTGTGCGTTGATAGCCTACACGCCAACGCCCAAGTCAAGTTCGACCCAACCGTTTGGGAGGGTGCGGCAGTAGTAATCGACGAAGCCGAACAGGTGATTTGGCACCTGCTGAACTCAGGCACCTGCTCCAGCAAACGAGCCGAGATCCTGGCTAATTTTGGGGTATTGCTCCAAACGATCGCCGCGACGGGCGGGACGATCTTTTTAACTGATGCCGACTTGTCTGGCAACACGATCGAGTACGTTCAAAAGCTGACAGGCGGGATGCCGTTGTGGTTGGCAATTAACGACTACAACCCCGTTGCAGGCAAACGGACGTTAATTCTCCATAAATCGCCAGCAGATCTATTAGCAGCCTTAATTACCGATATTAATGCAGGCAAAAATATCATCCTGCATTGCTCGGCTAAAGATGTTAAGTCTAAATGGGCAGCTCAACACCTAGAGACGGCGATTAAGCAGACTTGCCCAGGCGTATCAACACTCTGTTGCGACTCCGATAATGTCGCCGACAAAGAGCATCCAGCCTATGGGATCGTCAATCGGCTGGGCGACCTCGCTCGATATCAAGTTGTCATCGCTACCAGTGTAATCGAGACAGGAGTGTCGATCGACGGCCATCATTTCGATGCTGTTTACTGTCTCGCTAACGGGGTGCAAACAGTCGATGCAGTGTCCCAAACGATCGAGCGGGTGCGGTCTGATGTCCCCCGACACATGGCAATTACAACGGGAAGCATCGGTTGGATCGGCAACGGCAGCAGTAACCCCCGACAACTGATTGCCAGCCAAAAACAGGTGGCTAAATTTAACCTCGCCGCACTCAGCCAACAGGACGCGGCTCTCCAACTCGACGAGATGGAGGCTTGCCACGTTCTCACTTGGGCGAATTATGCGGCAAAAACTAATGCTGAATTTCGCGGGTATAAGCTCAACATCATCACTAAATTGGAGCGTGAAGGTTACGAGATCGTTGAATGCGCCCCAGATCGTCATCAGGAAAATTGGGACGAGTGCCTGGATGAGATTCGCAATGTTAACTACACCCAACAACGTCAGGATATTATCGACACCTCCGCACCGGATGAGGTGGAGCTGCAAAGACTCAAAAAACAGCGGGGCAAGACCAAAGCCGAGCGACTAAAGTTAGCTAAAGGTAGGCTGGTAGAGCGTTACGGCACGGATGAGATTACGGATGAGCTGATCGTTAAAGACGATAGTGGCTGGTATCCGAAAATCCGCCTGCACTACTATCTGACAATCGGGCGAGAGTTTGCCGCCGCCAAAGACCGCGACCGCCTCCAATCGCTCGCCCACGAAGATCGGGCATTGCCGATGGATATCAATCGCTCGTGTATGTCTGGCAAACTGCAAATACTAGATGCCCTGAACATCAAGCAATTTTTCGGTGAGGACAAGGTGTTTACCGCTGACAGTCTTGCTGAGTGGCACGAGTGGGTGCAGCGGTATAGGGGGGCAATTAAGAATGCGCTCGGTCTGTCAATTTCTGCCGAATCCAACCCGATCCAGACTGCCCAACGCCTGTTAGGGCTAGTTGGATTGCAACTGACTTACATCGACCAGGTGCGCGAGGGTGGTTCGCGCGTCCGTCGCTACGCCGGAGTCGAGCAAGACGTTGACGATGGACGTGAGGAAATATTCGGGCGGTGGTTCGCGCGCGATCTGGCTAAATGTCACACCACTGCTAATAAATCTATCGAGCGGGGAGGTGAGACAGAAGTTGCTTGCTAATTGCCCCAAATGGCTAAATGTCACACCACTGCTAATAGATCTTATAAAAGGGATGTTTGCCTTCCTTCTCCCCCCATCTAGACTTTTGGTTGAATCTACTAAAATTATGGAGGTAAAAGCCCTCAAATCTTTATTCAGACTGGGCTAAAGGGTGTTGTGGGGTAGAGATCGAGCTTCTTATAAGGGTAATTATAGGTACCTCGATTGCCAGAGTGGTTGCTGTATCTAGATTTAGCTTGGTATCACCGTTATTCTTAGAACGTAAGAACTAGATAAACGGCACTATTAACTTCCCTTGACTGCTAGCCGTCGAGGGAGGCTTAAGAACGACCTCCAAATCTCGACCCAAAATATTCAGATAGAGAATTAGATGTTCGATTGACTTCTTCTGAAAATCGACCCACTCAAGTTTTTAGCAGTTGGACAACTTACTTCCAAAACCACCAACCCATAATCTTCAAACCAGGAACTAGAAATCCCACAACTGAAGCCACAATAACTAACCAACCCGCAAACTTTAATTCATTATTGTAATCATCCTGAAGTGCATAAATCCCCAATCCCAGAAAAGGTGGCAGTGATAGCGCAATCGCAACCTGCCACCCATAGATAGTTTGAAAAGCCTGGACTTGCTTAGGATGTGTGAATACGAACCGATACACGCCAGAATCGATTAATATCCCTAAGATAAGTAACGCGGCAGCAATCATCCCACCGCCCCAAAGCGACAGCATCCCCCGACCTAATTCAATCCTTTTAAACGCAGCACCAGCACTCCGACCGACATCAGTTCTAATATCGGCACGAATATTCGGAAGTAGAGTTAGCACAGCATCATTAATTCGCGTCTGTGCCTGAATCGCTCCCAAATCAGCCGTCGCCTTCAAAGACTCCCGTTCCGCATCAGCAGCTTCCTTAATCTGCTGGGGAATAGCTGCAAACTCACCTCGATAAGATTCCAGCGTCTCACCCAAGCTCCATTTATTAGCTTCGAGCATCGAAATTGTGACTTCTGGCATAAATTGGCACGATCGTCAACCATAAATTGGCTTCGCAATAACGAAAATACGTCGTTTCAGGGAATGCTAGCGATCGAGTTTTCAATCATAACTTGGCATTGAGTACCTAAATTCAATCATAATAAGGCATGAGTTCTTTTTTGAGAATTGTGTACTAACATCGCTAGAAACGGCAATTTTCAAGAACTCTCAGCCAAGTTATGGTTGATTTTCGGGGAGATTAGAGCGCACGATCGAGACAAATTTACCCTCCTGATTCAGCACAAAGTCATTGCTAGGCACGATCTAATGGTGAGAGGAGCGTAACTAGGAGTACTGGATCGGATTTGAGAGTAATCGGTCATGCTTGAGGTATTCGATCGAGTGCTTTAAATACGATCGCAAAGTGTTTCGCCAGGGAGCCGCAGTTGCAATTAAGGTAACTGATTTCCCTTCGGGATGGCTGTAGAGCACACTTGAGGGCACTCAATTTTTAAATCAAGGTACTTGGAGTTGTCAAGCATAACTTGGCCGTTTCGGCCAAGTTATGCCAGAAGTCACAGAAATAATCATCCAAAGCGCGTCATTATTTCCAAACCGATAAGAATCACTCGCATGGAGCAACTGCTGAATTTCACTATCTGTCAGCTTCCGGCGGAGATATCTTTCCGCACCACCAATGAGATCTTCTCTACTACTCATAGCTTGACGACCAGATCGAACATTTTCTTACACTCACCCCGCCATCTAAGCAGCTCCGCTTTATTCCCCAGCGGCATCTCAGCTATTGCCTGAGCGATCGTCCTCCGGTCATTGTAAAGCACCCGCGACACCCGCTCCGCTAATTCTCCCAACATTAAAGATTTCCCCTGCTTCTCGATGGCCTTTCTAACCCCAGAACTATTATAAAGTGCGAACTCATCCTCATCCCCAAACATGCCATTCCGAACTACGTGAATAGTCGTTCCTTGCATCACTTCCATATACTGCTTGAGCAACTCCACACTGTCACGTTGCATATTGATCGTCCAAAAAGTAATCAAACTCCGATCTAAGTCCTTTAAAACACCGCGCAGGTTTTCACCATATTTACTGACTCCATCATTACTACGTGCCGCTCCGTTAATAACGATCGTTTTATCCCGATGCTCCTCACAGAGATTGACCAGATCGATCCACCCATTAGCCTTATCCAGATTTAGAATCTGAGCTGGGACAGCCTCACCATATGACTTAAACACATCAGGATTGCTAGTATCAGTTTCAATTAAATAACAGTCCTTACCGATCTCACACAGATAATCGACAAGTGCCATCGATACAATACTTTTACCAACCCCACCTTTGCCACCACCAATCATGTAAATCGGATTCATCTATCTATCTCCTTACAGATCTACCGAGTCAGGTCTAGGTAAAGATCCACTCTTAGAGTGACTCTTCTTATTATCCCCTGTCACCTTAACTTCTGCTACTTCTGCTACGGGAGACGCTCCGGCTGCTGGTAGTGTGGGTGATGTTGACGATGCGGGTAATGTTTTCGACAGCTCCTTGCCAGCGACTTTAGGCTTATTAGGAGTCTTAACCTTTTGCAGATAGCTTTTGAGCGTAGGCGTAGAGATATCTAACCCCTCACCCTTCAAACTACTGGCGATTTGCTCCAAAGTATAGCCGCGCTTCTGAAGAGACTTAATCTCTTTAGCCAACATCTTCACCACCTCCTGCTTAGTCAGATCCTTTGGCGGTGGTTCGATAGCAGGCAAAGCCCGAAGTTTACTAGCAATTGCCTCAACCTGCTCTAATTTATAGCCCATCTAAATAACTCCTATCCCAGATCGGTTTAACCCAAGTATACTTTACCCGCAACTCAACCACCACCGAGCATTCACCGAATATTTACCGAGCATTTGGAGAATATCTACCCCCTATAAGAACGCACCGAAAACCCACTACTCGACTCATAGCTACTCGACCAGACTATAACTCATCTCATCTGCTCATCCCCATTTTATGTACTGCATACCCCAAGTCCCAAACTCCACGCCCCAAATCCTACACCATCTTTACTTTCTATCCGCTCACCTCTACCCGATCTCCATCTCACAATCTACCCCACCGTTTGCTGAAAACTTCCACCCTCAAAATCCATCTCTAAAATCGCTCCCTAAAATACCCAAAATCTAGCACCCCAAACAGCCCCAAAACCACGCGCAACTTATAGTAAAATCATAATTTTATGGAGGTAACAAGATGGTAGCTGCTATACGCAGCCACCCGCCCTCCGCTCGTCGCAAGCTCCTCACTCCAGGCTATCTTGTGGGGATTGCATCCCCTAACCCCTGCCGATCGCTATAATTGCCCCGACGAGATCTAACAGTGGCGATCGATTGTTTTCCTGAGCCATACTCTAATCATACTCGACCCAACAGAGCCTAATTCCTGCCAACATCTAACGAACGTGCCGATCGCTCCAATCGGAGCGGCAGGAATGGGCGGCGATGGGTTCCCTCCCGATCGTAATCATTTTTCCCGCGCTTTCTCAACCTCCTTTAACAATATGACATTCAAACGCACCCAAGCCGAACCCCTAAGCTGTCAATGCAACATCCGCCTGACCCCCAGCGAAATGGAAGAACTCAAAGACGCAGCCAGCGTCGCCGGAATCACCGTTAGTACCTACATCCGCCAACGCGCCCTCGGTCGGCGCGTGGCTGCCAATACCGACATGACAACGATCCGCGAACTCCGTCGCATTGGTGGCTTACTCAAACACATCCATAATGAAAGTGGCGGTGCATACAGCCAACTGACCGCCGATACCCTCATCGAAATTCAAAAAGCGATCGTCAGTATTGGAAATGGCTTATGAGAAAGGGAAAAGGGGAAGGGGTAAAGGGGAAAGGTGGGGAGTGTGGGAGTAGACGATCGATCTTCAACGATCGAGTTTTTCCGATCGATTGCAAAGATAAGAACGATCAGTACCCCAGACAAGTTACTCACCCAAAAAATTCCGAAACTGGAATAGTAAACCCCAGTTCGATAGTTAGGCACCCAGAGGGAGAAAGAAAATGATTGGCAAACGAGTTAAAGCAACCGCAACCAAAAGCGGTGGCAAACATGCAGGTAGCTTGGTGGACTATATCACTAAAGATAAAGACAAACATAAGGTCATGCAGATCGGTGGTAAAAACTTTATCAGCGATCGCTTGGTAGGACAGAGACTAGAAATGATGGCACTGGCAGGTGAGAACCCCCGCAGTAAAAACCCACTCAATCATTACGTCCTTAGTTGGCGCGAACAAGAACGCCCCACTCCCGACCAAATCGATTCAGCCGTAGATATCTTGCTCGCCGAAATGGAAATGCAAGAACATCAGGTCATCTATGCCGCCCATCAAGACACCCATAACATCCACGTCCATGTCGTCATCAACCGCATCCATCCAGACACGATCCAACCGATCCAAATCAATCGCGGCTTCGATATCGAAGCCCTCCACCGCGCTGTTGCCAAAATCGAATATGTCCAAGGATGGCAACCCCTTGAAAACGCTAAATATCAAATTGACGAAGATGGCAAGATCGTCGAACGACAGGACTATCAACAACAACAACCCCAGCCTAAACAACGCGCCGCCGACTTCGAGAACCGTACCGGAGAAAAATCAGCTCAACGGATTGGGATTGAAACCCTAGCCCCGATCGTCAAAGCCGCTAACGACTGGCAACAACTCCACCAGCAACTCGCCCAAGCCGGAGCCAAATACGAACAAAAAGGCACCGGAGCGATCGTTACCATTGGGGAAACAGTCATCAAAGCCAGCAGCATCGACCGTGCCGCCAGCTTCAGTAACCTTCAGAAACGATTGGGTACTTACGAACCGCCGATCCAAGATCTAGATATAGCTCCCATCTCTCCCCAGCCATTAATGGAGCAGATGCCCCCAGGTTGGCAACAATACACCCAACTCCGCAGCGACTATTACACCAATAAAACCGCCGATGCCGATGCGTTGAGACAAAAATGGGACGAACGGTTTCAACAACTGGCAGAACTTCAAACGCAAGAACGGGAACGACTGCTAGCAGGACAATGGCAGGGTAAAGGAGCGATTCTTAACGCTCTCCGCCATAGCCTCGCCGAAGACCAGAAAGAGGAGAAGCAGAAATTGCAGCAAGAGCAAGAAGCAGAGCGGGAACGACTGCGGGAGAAGTATCAACAATTTCCCAGCTTCGAGGAGTGGCAAAGATTGAGAGGGAGAGAAGACTTAGCCGAGAGATGGCGATACCGACATGGGGAAGAGAGTCCGAATTTGGAGCGGATTGAGGTGAGACAACAACAGGAGAGAGAGGTAGAACGGGTGAGTCAGGATTATGGGATGAGTATGGGGATGTGATGGGGAAACCCCGCCAGCGAATGCTTGCCGCTGCGTTGGAGATTACTGGCATGAGCGAGAGCAGTTGGCAAGCAGTCACTTCTGGGGTTTAAATTGACGGTGGGTAAGGATTTCAGCTTTAGCGGAAGATTTTCTTTTTTTGGCACGGTGAAGCTAATAACGATGTGCGATCGGCCTTCGTTGAGATTTTAGCAGTTTGCCTTTCCTTTCCTCCTTGAATTATGGGAACTCTAAGAAGTACAGAGACTATTCGTGCGGGAGCCTCATGAAAATATCACGCCAAAGCATAAAAAAAATTGGAGATGTCTTAAACAAGGCGACATCAAAATTTAGAAAAGATGACTCTTTAATCAAAATTGGTGATGTTTTTGATAATCAATATGAAGTTGATGGTATTGAAGACCACAAATTGACATGGATATGTCGAGTATTTGATATTAAAGATCCAACAAAGAAATATATTGCGAAGCGTTGGAAGAATTTAGTTGAAGATAGAGAACTAATAGAAAGAGAAATAAGAATTATAAGTCTAATCGCAGATCCCAATACTGGTGTAATTCCTCAATTAGTGCGCCCATCCAATCAATATGGATGGATTATTTATGAGTATATTGATGGCAAGCAGCTTGTAGAAGAAGTAAATGCAAATGTTAGATATGATTCCAAAAAAGCTATTAATCTTATCATAGAACTTTGCGATCTCTTAAAGCCAATTCATCAGAGAGGTATCGTTCATCGTAGAATCGATCTCAAACACATTATTCGCCGCACACAAGATCGAAAACTATTTATAGTTGATTTTAGTGAAAGTCAACGGATAGACATAGACACAGAGATAGAGCCATATGAAAGAATTGCTACAGATTTTACGCCGCCTCAGCTAAATAGTACAACACCAAAATTTGACGAAGATATATATTCTATAGGGATAATTGCTCTCTTATCCTTGACAAGATTTAATAGCCTTAGCTCATTAGTAAATGAAGAAGAAGTCGATGGAGCTTTAGCATGGGCGAAACATGCGAACGAGGCCGATATAGGCTTGATTAAGGTGGTTAGTCAAATGATAGACAAGTCATCAAGAATACGATATCAAAATATAGAAGAAGTACTTGATGCAATAAATAATATAGAAATAGAGCTACAACCAAAAAGTAATCCAACTATACAAATTCCAACCATCGAGCCAGACGTTAAATTACCTTCTAATCATTTGCAACTATCAACTATACAAAGTTCAACTAAGCATTCGCAATTATCAACTATACAAAGTCAAAACATCGAGCCAGAGATTAAATTACCTTCTAAGCATTCACAACCGTCATCATACGTATCTACTAAATTCTTGCCAACAATGGTAACGATCGAATCTGGCTCTTTTATGATGGGTTCTGCGGAAAAACGTAGCGAACGACCTGCACATCAAGTTAGCATAGCTACTTTTCAGATGAGTGCAACCCCAATTACCCAGGCTCAATGGAAATATGTAATGGAATCCGATTTGAATCCATCCCATCATCAAGGAGATAACTATCCAGTAGAATCAATTACTTGGCTCGAAGCACGAGAATTCTGCAAAAAGCTATCTAGTCTCAGTCAGGATGGTAAAGTCTATCGCTTACCTAGCGAATCTGAGTGGGAATATGCTTGTAAAGCTAATACAAATACAATGTTTTATTTTGGGGACGATCTAGATAGTTTACAAGCAAACTTTGCTAATAATGAAGGGACATCAACAGAAGTAAAAAGATTTAAAGCAAACCATTTTGGACTTTATGACATGCATGGCAATGTATGGGAATGGTGTGAAGATAGCTACGTCACTGGTTATAAAGATGCACCGATTGATGGAAGTGCAGTCACCAAGACTGAAGAAACAAATAATGATGAGAAAGTTGTCAGAGGCGGAGCCTGGAATACAAATAAATTTTCATGTAGTAGTACCAGTCGCTACAGTATTCAGAAGAATGAGTCGAATAATAACTGTGGTTTCAGAGTTGTCACTGATATACAAAAATAGATTAATTTTGAAATACTCGAAAAATAATGATGATATTTACTAAATAATGAAAAACCAATCATCTAATCCATACATTCAAATTAAGTATCATGATAATAATGGGATACCTTTTGATGAGCCTGAATTTATTAACGGTAATATCAAATCTATTAGTGCAGAGCGAAAGACTGGTGTCATATATATTCCTAGTCCTATTTTAAATGAGCAATATATTAGTATTGAAAAATCTAATAGAATTGGTATCGTCGATCTATTGGTTGAGATTATTTTTGGCAAGTATGTTACTAGAAAATTCTTATCTCCATTACTATCTTTGATGCTCAGACATACGGGCTATAAAATAGTACGCTCTCAATCTTGTAGTAAAGATTTATCCCTTAAATATAATTTTGCTTATTACTATTTTTTCAAAATAAAGATAATCAGTATTATTAGTATTTTAAGGTGGATACGAGCGAAACTTATTAAAGAAGGGAACATCGAACGACAAGAAATTTATCACGGTGATGTATTTGTCATTAAACGTTCGGGCTACAGTCATAATGTAAAATTGACTTTTCACGATCGCGCTCCACAATATCTATCTACAAAATTAAGATCGTTGGGAAGTCTTTCAATTAAATTAATATCACTACTTCTGATAATAATTTTTTCGATTATAGCTTGGGGAGCTTTTAGTATCGATGTGAGTAATCTTCCCGACACAAGAAAGCCGATGGAGATTCAATATGCCCAAGATCCACAGTCTGATAAGGTAGATATCTTATATCGTAGAAGTCCAGATAAAAAAAGAGAAGAATTCTCAAGTCATCTAATTAATGCTCTGATCGCGAAAGAAGATTCCCGCTTTTATTTTTCTCCTGGAGTAGACTTACTTTCATTCAAGAATATAGGAAGTCGAGGTGGAAGTGGGCTTACTCAACAAGTTGCTCGTAAACTATTTGCTAAAGAGCTAGGTTTTAATAAGGAACAAGATATCAAAAATTCAGGGAATAGAAATGAATTAAAGCTAGAATCAGATCGATTATCATTTATTAGAAAATTGCTGGAAGTAGGAGTTTCTCTCAAACTAGATTTAATGTACAGTAAGCAAAATATTTTACTAACCTATTTAAATCGAGTATCTAGTTCGTGGGAAGCAGATGAGGACAAAAATAGTACTAACTTTGAAGATAGGAGTAAGAAATACTTTGACAAATCTGTAGATCGATTAGATAGTGGTGAGTCAGCTATGTTGGTAGGAATGTTAACAAATCCTACCGTTCAAGATCCATGTAATCAGATTTCTGCTAAGAGATTTATCAAAATAAAAATCAATAATTTAGAAGAAAAAATACGCGAAAATAAAAAAGATCTTGAGAATGCAACTGACGAAAATAAACAAGAACTTCAAACACTTCAAAAAAACAGATTTTATGATGAGCTGAGATTAGAAAATTTATACAACCTAGAAAGATCGGGTAAAATTACTTCTGAGCAAATAGAAGAATTTAAGCAATATAAAGTAGACCCAGAAAGATACGCACTAATAATAAGATTAGTAAAAGAGAAAGAAGCCAGATTACAATTCAGTCAAAGTGAACTAGAGAGGAAAGAAAACTTAATCGAGACATTAAAACAGGGAGGTCTAAAATCTAGGCAAGAAGGTATTAATCTAATCGATCGAGTAAGAGGGTTCTTTGTCAAAAAACATAATGAAGGACTCATTAATAAAATCAAAACAGAAATAGATGAAATAAATATAAAAATTGAAACAATCAGAAATGAAATTGATGAAATTTATCAAAATATAGATGTAACAAAAATAAGAAATTATGTCACAAAGGTGGCAAAAGATAATTTGCAGACATATTTAGATCTTGAATATGATAAAGTCAGGGAATTTGAGATTAGTGAACGAGCTAAAGACACGCGAGAAGTTGTGCTTAATGAGATGAGAAAAGCTGGTAGAATCAATAAAGGTGAATATACTCAAGCGATGGCAACAGGGATTCGTCTGAAAGATCCTAACTTACTATGCAATGCTAAATCTAATTTACACGAACTGCAAGTCGAATATTTTAGTGAAGCAGTTAACGATGAATTAAAGTTACTAGAAAGAAAAAATATTATTGGAGCGGGTCTCTTAAAAAATAAGAATTATAGTATTCAAACGTCTATCGATCGAAATATGCAAGAGAAGGCAGAAGAAGCTTTACAAGCTTATATCACTACAGTGGGTAAGAAGAAAAATTTCGATCAAGGAGCAATATTAACCTTAGATACTAGAAATGGCTCGGTCAAAGCAATGGTAGGTGGATACACCGACCCCAATTATCAAAATCTAGATCCAGAAGACAATCAACCAATCAATATATATCCAGGTCATGGGATAAATCATGTCACTGCTAATAATAGGCAACCAGGATCTATCTTTAAATTGTTTAGTTATGGAGCGATGATGCAAGATATGCACGATCGATACAAATCTAGTCCCGCTCTACTTTTAAGTAAGGAATATCCATGCTACGTTCTTAAAACTGGAATAAAACAATGCGAACATTTAGCAGGACAGAAGAAGATGAATGTGTTCTCGGCAATAACATATTCAGAAAATTCAGTTGCAATAGCAGCGGCAAAGGGATTAGGTATTGATAAGGTAAAAGAATTTGCAAATACATTGGGCGTAGGTCTATCTAAGCCGCTTAACTTAAAAGATATTCAAGGATTCGTTTTAGGCGGTGGTGGTAATGAAGTCAGTCTCTTGGAAATGACTGGTGCTTATGCAGCCGTTGCCAACGGAGGTACTTGGAACCGACCTCAAATTATTAACTCGATAAAGAGATTATGCCAGCCTGAAGATACAAGCTGGGGTTTTTTGTATAAACCCTCGAAAAGGGGGATTCTGAGTTTTATGGTACTTCCGAACTAGATTTTCCAAGATAACGATAGACACTCGCCTTAGAAAGATCGAAGTCTTTCATCAAGATTTTAATCAGAACACCCTGTTGGCGTTGAAGCTGAAGCTCCACCACCTGTTGGGGAGATAATCGTTTACTCCTCCCAAACTTGACACCCAACTCTTTTGCCTTATTAATGCCATCTAGCTGACGCTCAGAGCGGAGTTCAGTTTCAAATTCAGCGATCGCCGCCAGCATATTAAAAAGTAGACGACCCGTAGCATCAGAAGTATCAATATTTTGGTCGAGAACCTGCAAAGCGACATTTTTGCGCTGGAGTGCATCAGCGATCGTGCAAAGGTGAAGAGTAGAGCGAGCTAACCGATCTAACCGCGACACAATCAACGTATCGCCGTCTCGGACATATTCCAAACAAGCAGCAAGCTGAGAACGCTGATGGTTAGTACCACTTTGTGTTTCTTGATAGATCTTGTCGCAATGTTTGAGTTTCTGTAACTGAACGTCAAGACTCTGCCCAGACGAGCTAACTCTTGCGTACCCAACCAAAGCCATACAAACACCTGTAGATGTATTTACGTCTCATTATGCCTTAAAGGATAAGAGAAAGGTATTTTGAGACATGGAAAGAGACATAATTAAAGAACGTCCCAGAAAGTGTACTTTCTGAGACTCATAAAATTGAATAATGAGTAGCCAAAATGAAAGATCGAGGTACTGAAATCACCCGCAAGGACAAGCGGTTGAAGATTCTGGCTACTGATGAAATTGAGAGTATTTACGCTCGACCTAAATTTAACCGTGAAGAACAAATTGAATACTTCACACTATCACAATCGGATTTAGAGATTCTTGAAGTATTTGGCTCAATTAAATCTCAAGTATATTTCATTCTTCAATTAGGATACTTCAGAGCAAAGCATCTATTCTTCATATTTACATTTGATGAGGTTAAAAACGATTTTCAATATATTATCGAACAATATTTTAATTCCAAACAGCTCGGTGGAATCAAAGTAATTGACAAACAGACGCGGCTCAAACAACAGCGGTTAATCCTCGAACTCCATCGCTATCATCTATGTGGGAAAGAAGAACGTCAAGAACTCGAACAGAAAGCACAACAATCGGCAAAGGTTTACAGTAAACCTGTTTATGTGTTTCGCGAACTTGTCAATTATCTCACAGATCGAAAGATTGCGGTTCCAGGTTATACCTTAATGCAAGACATCGTTAGTCAAGCTTTGACTAACGAGCACAATAGATTAATAAAAATTGTAAGCGATCGGTTGCAAGCATCTGAGCTAGAAGCCTTTGAAAAACTATTAGAAGAATCACCCGGCTTATACGAAATTACACACCTCAAACAAGAGCCGAGAAATTTTAGTCTCAAAGAAACTAAGTATGAGATTCAAAGAGGCGAGCGATTATATTTACTCTACACGATCGCTGAAAGCTTATTGCCAGAGATGGAGATCTCTAATGAGAGTATTAAATATTATGCTGCGTTAGTCGGTTATTACTCTGTTGCCAGATTGAAACAACTGAACAAATGGACAGCATATATTTATATTATCTGTTTTGCTCATCATCGATATCAGCAACGCTCGGACAATTTAATTAACTGTTTAATCTCTAGAGTGAGGCATTATAATGATGAAGCTAAAAGTGTTGCCAAAGAACGTTTATATGAATGTCATCTTGAGATTAATGAGAATTTTCAAAAAGCAGGGCAGGTGCTCAAACTGTTAACAGATGAAAGTATTGAAGCAAATACACCTTTTAAGACGGTTCAATCTAAGATCTTTGGGATTCTACCACGTCCAAAGTTGATGGTTGTTGCCGATCGAATGGCGAAGATAGTCAGTTTTGATGAAACTGCCTTTCAATGGGAACACATTGATAAATTAGCTCATCAGTTTAAGTTGCACTTGCGACAGATAATATTAACAGTTGAGTTTACCACAACACTAGCTCAGGATACATTAATCGAAGCGATCGATTTCTTGAGAGTAGCATTTAAGAAGGGTAAGCCACTCAAGGAATTCCAGAGTGACTTATTTCCAGTCGAGTGTGTCCCAGCTTCTGTTACAAGTTATCTCTACACGAGCGACCGCGAACAAGAACAGCAGTTAATTCCCGATCGCTATGAATTTTTAATCTATCGACTACTCCGTAACGGATTAGAATCGGGTGATATCTCTTGTCGAAACAGTATTCATTTTCGGAGTCTTGAGGATGACTTAATTGACGATCTGCGCTGGCAAGACAAGCAGGAATTAATGATTAGCAATAATCTCACTATTTTAGCCCAGCCAATTATCGAACATTTAGCCCTACTTGAGCAAAATCTTGAAAAGCGGATTGGTGAAGTTAATCGTCGCATTGCTGACGGAGAGAACGAACACTTTCAGATTAAGAAGCGTCGCAATAAAGTTAGTTGGAATCTCTTATATCCCTCAAGGTATCGATCTCATCAATGCACCGCTCTTTGATAGTTTAAAACAAGTTGATATTGCGAGTATTCTTCACTTTGTAGATCGACATTGCCATTTTATCAAAGCTTTCGAGCATGTATTAGGTCGTTATCATCGACAAGCTGTGGATGAGCATGTGATTATTGCTTGTTTGATTGCTTGGGGTAATAATATGGGTATGGGTAGGATGGGTCAAATCTCTGATATTAGCTATCAACTTCTTAGCACTACCTCGGAGAATTTTATTCGATTAGAAACGCTCAAAGATGCAAACGACCTGATTAGTAATGCGATTGCTGAGTTATCGATATTTCATCATTATGATATCGGGAATCTCCTTCATTCTAGTAGTGACGGACAGAAATTTGAAGCTCGAATTAATACAATTAATTCACGTCACTCTCCTAAGTATTTTGGACTGAATAAGGGTGTTGTCTCGTACACGCTCGTTGCTAATCATATTCCGGTTAATGCCAGGATTATTGGGGCTAATGAGCATGAGAGCCACTTTGTGTTTGATATCTTATTTAACAATACGACTGATATTCAGCCGAATATCCATTCCACTGATACTCACGGTACGAATGAGATTAATTTTGCGGTACTGCATTCGTTTGGTTATCAATTTGCTCCTCGCTATAAAGATATATATGACAAGGTTAGCAAATCTCTATACGGATTTCAACATCCCAGTAACTATGATAAGGATTGCGTCATCAAGCCAATTCGTAAAATTAATACTGAATTAATTGTGGAGGAATGGGAGAATATTCAACGCATTATGGTTTCACTAGCAGTGAAGGAAACTACTCAAAGCATAATTGTAGGTAAACTCAGTGCTTATGCGCGGAAGAATAAGACTAGACGGGCTTTGTGGGAATATGACAATATTTTAAAAAGTTTATATTTGCTTGATTATATTGACTCTTTACCGTTGCGTCAAAATGTTCAGCGGGCATTGAATCGAGGCGAAAGTTATCATCAGTTACGCCGAGCTATCTCACATGCTAATTTTGGGAAGCTCCGCTTTAAGTCTGAGTTAGAGCAACAACTATGGAGCGAGTGCGGACGTTTGATTGCTAATTGCATTCTTTATTACAATGCCAGGATTTTGTCTAGTGTTCTCGAACATCGAGAGCAGCTTGGAGATCTTCAAGGGGTTGAAGACTTGAGACAGATTTCTCCTGTTGCTTGGCAGCACATTAATTTGTATGGTCGTTATGAGTTTCGCAAGTTTGCTGATTCGATCGATCTCGATGCGATCGTTGAGCAGCTAACCCAAGCCCCGTCTCGTTAATTTCCAGAATCCCCCTTTTCGAGGGTTTATACAAAAAACCCCAAGCTGTAAAAAATTAAATCCTTTCTATGAGTTTAATGATGATAGTACCAGAACGAGGAAGAATGTGATGTCACCTGAAGTAGCTCAGGCGTTAACAAAAGCTTTCAAGAATGTAGTACAAGAAGGTACTGGTAAAAATGCCCAGATTTCACTAGAAGTAGCTGGAAAGACTGGAACTACCGACGAGAATCGGAATGTGTGGTTTATCGGCTTTATACCTGAGAAACATGTTGTAACAGGTATATGGCTAGGAAACGAAAATCAAAAGCCGTTAGGGGACAGTTCCAAGCTAGCAGCCAAGCTTTGGGCTAACTATATGGGGTCTATCTATGGGAACAAGCAGCAAGCACCCAGAACGATTGCCCCCAGTCAGACATAAATTTATGACTCTGTATCGGTAGTGGCGATTGACAAACAAACTACCATTTTACAGAGCAGTGTTTCCCCACCGTTCTTTTTATTTGAGTCTGGGCTACATCCCTCATATTAAAGACTGATACATTTTGCACTGTTTTGGGCACTATATTACTATGTTGTAATTTAATATCGTCTGGGGTCATCTAATTCAATGGTTAGTACTAATAGTTCTAAACTCAATACTCCTAAGAGTGTATACACAAAAAAGCGTTGTCCAGTCATATTTTTAATTGATGTGTCCGGTTCGATGCTTGGGAATAAAAATGATAGTTCTCCACCAATCGATCGTTTGAATAAAGCTTTAGATACCTGTATAAGAAAACTTAGAAATGATAATGAAACTAATGATATTGCAGAAGTTTGTATTATATCATTTTCGCAAAAAATATCAATAGTTCGAGATTTTACATTGTGTGAAGATATTGAGACTCCAATATTAACAGCGAGTGGAACGACTCCGAAATTTTTTGAAGTTATCGAGGAAGGAATAAATCAACTTCAATCGTATCTCGATCGAATAGAAAAAGAGGGTTCTTATAAGCTCTGTCAGCCAATGATTATGTTTATGACAGATGGGCAACCAACTCTTGCTGATGGCAAAAATATTACGGACATGGAAGTATTGAATAATTCATGTGATGAAATAAGAAATAAGTTGCAAAGTGTGAAAACTAAAAATTTATCAAAACTAAAGCCTCAATTACATGCATTTTCTGTTGGGCAAGCTAGTGATAATTCAAATTATATTTTGAAAAGATTAGCAGGCGAACATAATTCGTATTTTTTAGAAGGTTATAATTTTGATAACTTATTTGACTGGATTTCAAAAAGTATTGAGATGGCTTCTCAAGGAAGAGAAGTCCCAAATTACAATTAAAGTATTGACAAAAAAGTTAAAAACAATATTTTAAGCTATATTGATATCTGTCTCAATAGGGTTTCTTTTTGATGAATTTGGCTCGATTTATCATAGTAAAAATTAATATTTTAGTGTGATTTTTGAAATAATACTAGCCGTAAATTTCATTTATCAAAATTCTGAATAAATGTTCTTCCTTACTTAATACTTTTAGCAAAATGAATAATTTTAACATAGTTAAATCTATTAATATAGGTAGCCGCCATCAAGAAAGTAACCAGTCTTGTCAAGATCATGCAGACTACAAGTTTATTTGTGAAAATCAAATATTAATTGCTGCTGTATCTGATGGTTTGGGTAGTGCAGAGTACTCAGGAGACGGCTCAAAACTAGCCGTAGAGACAGCAATAATAGAACTGGAATATCAACTAAAACAACATGTCAATAATTTAAATAATATATCTGGTAATGAAGAACAAGCTAAAACTATCTTTACTCATGTTCTTAAAAGTGTACAAGAGCGTTTGCGAAAGCGTTCGAGAGAACTGATAGGAAATACTCGAAGCAACGATCGTAGCTACTACCGAGGTAAAGAATTAGATTGTACTTTATTAGCAGTTGCTATAGCGAAAGATTTTATCATTGCAATACAAATAGGTGATGGAATGATTGTTAGTCATAATTTTGAAGCAAATGATTACTGTATTTTGCTCGACTCAACACAGGACATAGTTTGTGGTAGAACACTAACGGTTATGCATCCTGAATGTATAGTCAAAGAAGTAAAACTATATTACAACAAAATTTTGTCTGAGCAAATATTAGAAAATATTCATATTATTGGTGCCAATAATATGAATAGTGAATCATCTAAGCGAATATCAAAAGAAATTCAGATTTATACTAGTAATAATGTTCCCAGTTTTATTTGTATGGCTACTGATGGAATTGAAGATTTTGCTTTTGAAGGAATGTGCAATTCAAAATATATATTATATCAACCTCTTTTTCAATCTATCGACCATTTAATGAAGGATAACAAACAATCAGATTGTCAAGATTTTATAGATAGAGAAATTAAAAGCGAAGAATGGCAAAAATGTGGTACTGATGATAAAACAATGTTGATAATTAGTAGGCCGCAATCTAACTAAAGGTGTATTTTATATAATTATGCCAACTTATACGCAAAATGTGCAAGTTAAATTAGATAAATCTGGCGAAACTTTTTCTCTTCTAGATAAGATTGGAAGTGGCAGTGAAGGTGAAGTTTGGACGTTAAGTAAATCGCAAAAGTTAGTCAAGCTATATTCTCAAGATTATACTTGTCTGCACCAACGTATTGACAAAATTCGTTATATGGTAAATAATCCACTAGCAGAAGAATTGCTAAAAGATGGAGATCATATTAACATTGCTTGGCCTGAAGAACTAGTCAAAGATGCTATTACAGGTGAATATATAGGTTTTGCCATGTCTAAAATAGCAGGTGAAGTTGAAAAATTATCTGTTATATGTAAATCCACTAAAGTTTTTAGTAATAGAGATGCATTCAATCACTTTAGCTGGCTGACACAGCATATTATTCTGGAAAATTTAACTAGCTTAGTTAATAAAATTCACGATATTGAAGAATATATCATTGGAGATTTACAATCTAGAAATATCTTATTTAATAAAAATACATTCAAAATTTCTATTGTAGATGTAGATTCTTTTGTAATAAAAAATAGTCCGTATCACGATCGTCAATTTGTGGTACCGAAATATCAAGCTCCTGAGTTGTCTGAGCCAAATTCTCAGCAGACAGTATATTCTGATAACTTCAGTTTGGCACATTTAATCCATGAAATGCTGCTTTTTACAGAGCCATTTCAGGATGAAGATTCATGTATGGCAGATATATATACTAGTAAATGGGTATTCGATCCTTCCATAAAGAAGTTACCTAATGAAAATCCATTCTATATACTTCATGAAAATCTCCAGCATTGCTTTTTGACAGCTTTTCACGAAGGGATGGAGCATCCAGATCGGCGACCAACAGCTAATGAATGGCATGAAGCAATAGTTTTAGCTATTAAAGATTTGGAAGACTGCTCTCACAATCTTAGGCACCAATATATCAAAGCAAAAACTTGTTACTGGTGTGAATCGGGAGAATTTGATATTCTTTCAAACGATCGATCTATTTACTATACGAAAACTGCTTGGAATAGCCGACTCAAGTTTGAACGACAAATATCTGGTATTGACGAATCTATTATATCGATAGAGCGACAATTTAGTGACTGTGAAAACAAGTTAATTAGTTACGTTAATCAAGTTCAAGGTAATTACGAGAACTTTTCTAATTTTTCAGAAAAATATGTATTTGATGATTTCTCTGATTTTTCAGAGCGAGAAATAGAAAAGATAAATAAGTTACTTGAATTTGAAAAAAGAGTAATTTTTGATTTAGGAGATTTTGAGTTTATAAAGTCTAAGCTTTTAAATAATAGAGATATAATTACTAATTATAAAAACGCAATCGATAAATTATTGTCTGAATACAAAAATGGTAATTATCAAGAAATATGTCAATATGTAGAAAGATTAAAGCCATTATCAACTATTAGCTTAAATACAAAGAATGAGATTAAAAATATAATTTTAAGTCGTTATAGCAATGCAAGCAGTGTGATAGAACAAATTGCCCTTGAAGAATTATATGAGTCGATTGTCAGGGAATTAAATTTAATTAAGATTGAACCTGAGCCTACACCTATAGCCAACTCAGGTTCAGGAAAAATAAAATCGTTAACGACCCCAGAAGCAAGGAAAAAAGTTCCAAATAGGCGCGAAGACATTTCTTATCCATCATTAATTGGAGAAGGCATTTATAATATATTATTAATTATAGGTGTAGGTGTTGTGGTTGCTCTACCATTTGTATGGGTATATTTTGCCTTCCTTAGTCCAAGAACAGATCCTGGACTAGATAATAACAATAAGATAGTTCCCAAAGTAACTAAAGTTAAAAATTCTCAACCAGCAAGCAAAAAGCCATAGGAGAAACATTTTCATAAATTGATGTAGTGCTAATTGCAGCTTAAATTCATTTTTTATCTAATATATAATTCTCAGCTATTTTTATAATTATGTTATTTAATATCTTTTCCTGTTTACAGAGTTACAAGTCCGAATTCATACTAATTTCTGTATTTATACTGTTTTTAATACTAAGAACAAACGAGTGGCTATGGATCGCTAGTTTAGCGGGTTGGATTGTCTATTCTCCCTTAATATTCATGTATGGAATTAGGTCTTGGGTCAAACTTAAAAAATTCAGAAGAAATTTAAAACTTAGGTAGAAAATAATAGTGAAGTAGCACTCCCCACCTCAGTTAGTTCTGGCGATCGATGGCATAGATTACCTCCCGATCTCCAGATCATCTTTTAATTCAGTAACGCCGGATAACCTACCTTACTTAACCATTGCGCTATGAAATCCCGAAAATTACCTCTATTTATTGGCATTATTGGCAGCCTAGTTGCTGTGAATACCTGCTTCAGTGCCTATGTGCTGAATATTTCTGCTAAAGGTAAAGTCATTGAAAACTTCATTCCGGCTGGCTGGACACTAGAAGATCGAACTGCTGGCGATTTGAATGGCGATAGCAAGGATGATTTGGCATTGCGTTTGGTCAAATCAGGCGAACCTGGAGATCGTCCACAATCGTTGGTTATTCTGCTCAATACGAAAAATGGCCTTACCACACCCTTACGCCACAAGATTACTATGGGGTAAGGGTTTTGGCTGTTAAGTATTGCTGCGCCTCACGATTATGCCCCTGATTGGAGGGCGATCATTTCAACTGGCACACGAGATCGCCCCATTACAGATTTTGAGCGAACGCGACCGATGAGCATGAGTAGGTCAAACAATTATTGAGTAGCCGTTTTAGCTTTGTTAGAATAAATATACTAAATTTGTTAAGACCCTGATGGAACATATACGAGATTACAACACCTTAATCCGTGAGTTGCTGGCTGGGATAGCAGGTGGTTGGAGTTATGGTGATGTGACGGGCTGGTTAACGAGCAAAAGTATTAAGGAGTCGGAGTTAGCGCAGTGGTTTCGAGAGCAAGAGGTGCCTTTAGGGACGGATGCTGATTTGAGGGGGCAATTTGAGGGTTTAGCTGGCTTGGGGCAGGGAGAGTTAGCAGAGACAGCGGGGCAATTAATAAGGAGCTGGGAGTCAGAGATTGATGACGCGGAAACGTGGTTCAGTCGGGGCTACAATTTATTCGGATTGGGCAGGTATGAAGAGGAAATTGCTAATTACAAGCAAGCTATTAAAATTTATCCTGATTATTTTCAACCCTGGTATTATCAAGGTATTGCATTAGGTTATCTAGGACAGACTGAAGAGTCAATCGCTAGTTTTGAGCGTGCTATTGAGATTGCACCTAACTTTCATGCTGGTTGGTATGGACAAGGCATCGAGCTTGATAATTTAGGACGATTTGAAGATGCTGTTTCTAACTTCAATCGTGCCATTGAAATCGAACCTAACTTTTATCAAGCTTGGTTTAAAAGAGGCTTTTCGCTAGGTAATTTAAACAAATTCGAGGAAGCTGTTTCTAACTTCAATCGTGCAGTTGAAATCGAGCCGAATCACTCACCATCCTGGCATTGTCGAGGTCTTGCATTAGGACAAATAGGAAGGTATGAGGATGCAATTTATAGTTTCGAGCGGGCAATCGAGATCGATAGTGACGAGCCTGAAATTTGGAGGGATCGAGGTTTTGCCCAAATTAATCTTGATAGATATGAAGAAGCAATTTTTAGTTACGAGCGATATCTTAATATTCAAATTAACGATTGTAATATTTGGTTTCTTAGAGGCGTTCTTTTAAAATATATAGATAAGTATGAAGAGGCAGAAACTAGTTTAGATCGAGCAATTCAAATCAACCCTGATTTTTTTGAAGCTTGGTGTGAAAGAGGTCTTGTTTGTTTCTTTCTTGCTCGAAATCAAGACTCAATTGCTAGTTACGATCGTGCAATTGAACTTAACGCCGACCTCCATGAAGCTTGGTTTGGAAAAGGTTTGACTTTAAAGACCATAGGTCAGTATAAAAATGCTATCGCTAGTTACGATCGTGCAATTGAAATTAAACCCGACTACTATGAAGCTTGGTCTAATCGAGGTAGTGCGTTAGAAGCGATAAGTAAATACAAGGAAGCCATTGCTAATTACGATCGTGCAATTGAAATTAATCCTGACTTTCATTTAGTTTGGTATAATCGCGGCATTTCATTAGAACATCTAGGTCAATATAGCGAGGCTATTCCCAATTTTGAGCGAGCAATTAAACTCAAACCTGACGATTATCAATCTTTGTTCCGGTTGGGCGTTGCGCTAGATAATCTAGGTTGGTATAAAGAAGCAATTATAAATCTCACTCTAGCAATTGAAATCAAGCCTGACTTTTCAGATGCTTGGTGTAGTTTAGGTGTTGTCCTAGAGAATTTAGGACAGTATAAAGAGGCAATAGCTAGCTATGAACAATCGATTAAACTTAAGCCTGACAATCTATATCAAGTTTGGGCTAATCGAGGTGCGGCATATGGGAGATTTAAAGGCTACCAATCACAAATTAATGCTTATTATCAAGCACTCCAAGAGATTCAGTGTAACGAGCATCCCGATCACTGGGGATTTTTATACAGGGATATTGGGCGTAGACATTACCATGAAGGCAACAGGGATCTAGAGAATTCAGAAATTTACTACAATCTCGCCCTCGACGGCTTTTATCAAATTCTCAAAACTCCTGCTTGTAAAAAATTTCCCCGACTTTTGTTAGATGTCTTTATCGATATTAGTAAAGTGTACCTTGTTCAAGAAAATGTCGAAGCTGCAAGTCATTACCATAATCAAGCTTTCGATATTTTCACAAAACTTCTGAACGAAAAACCTACATTTGAAGCAAAAAAATATCTTCAGCTTGAATACTATCAGTTACGTCGATTCGATGTTGATTACTTTATCATTAAAAACGATCCCATTCGTGCTCTTGAAGTAGCTGAACTCGATAAAAATAATTGCTTGACTTGGTTGCTTTCTAGCCTAGAGGAAAATACAATCAGCCCTAAACATGCTGAAATGAGACAGCTTCTTGCTCGATCTTCTGCTACCGAACAGACTGCAATCATTTACTGGCATTACAGCCCAGATACCTTAACAACCTTTATTCTCACAACAGGAGATATTCAGCCGCTAATCTGGAAAAGTCACAGAGCTACGGCAGCAAAACAACTAGAAGAATGGATCGAAGAATGGGATAAGCAGTATCGAAACTATGGGAGTAAAAAAGATGAGGGAGGTAAAGAAGATCGCTCTCATCATCCGTGGCGAATTAATTTGGCTGCCAATTTAACTCAACTTCAGGAGATTCTAGAAATCGATGGAATTTGTGCCCAATTGCCATCTACTTTAACCCACCTCATTCTAATTCCTCACGGCGATTTACATCGATTTCCGCTACATACCCTTTTTTTGAATAGTACAAAATTATTAAGATTGCAGAGTTGCACCTATCTTCCCTCGATTCAGATTGGGTTGAACTTACAACAGCGATCGACCTCAACTAAATCTTATACCCCTTTACTTAGCGTCGAAGATCCCGAAACTCATCAGGATGCAATGCCTTTTGCCCAAATTGAATCTACAATTGTACGACACTTATTGCAAAATCATACCCACATCAATTCTAAATCTGCTAATTTAGCTACCGTCAAAAATGCCCTTAAACAACCCCATGCCAGCTTTCACTTCACTGGACACGCTGCCTATAATTCCCGCACTCCTGAAGCTTCTGCCCTCTCATTAACAGACGAACCACTCACCGCCAAACAGATTAGTCAACTCAATTTATCTAGCTACAACCTCATCACCCTCGCTGCCTGTGAAACTGCAATTTCAGGCAGAGAAAAGATCGATATCGAATATGTCGGTTTAACCAGTGCGTTCCTTCAAGCTGGAGCTGCCAATATTCTCAGCACCCTATGGCAAGTCGATGAAATTGCTAATGCCTGGTTTACGATCTTCTTTTGTCAACAACTGTTAGCAGGTAAATCTCCTGCTGTTGCCCTCACATTGACTCAGCGATGGATGCAAAGCCTTACCTGGCGAAAACTCGCTGACTGGCTA
The DNA here is from genome assembly GCF_000317145.1 of Chamaesiphon minutus PCC 6605. Classification (GTDB taxonomy): domain Bacteria; phylum Cyanobacteriota; class Cyanobacteriia; order Cyanobacteriales; family Chamaesiphonaceae; genus Chamaesiphon; species Chamaesiphon minutus. The sequence continues at coordinate 30,000 of NC_019698.1, forward strand.
GCTCAACTGAGCCAAATACCCGATCTCGAAATCGGCATAATTGATCGACTCAATGCTCGTATCACAAATACCCTTAACGCAGGGGGTACAATAGACTTAAATCAACCCACAAAATACAGTCATCCTTACTATTGGGCGGCATTTACACTTACTGGGGAGGGTTAAGATGAGCTTTTCCAAACAAATAATCGATCTGGAGGCACTGCTCTATGCCCTCGCGCAACAAACAGAACCTTTACCAGAATCATTACAGCAATCGCTAATTGAAGTCGGTCGATCTTTGCATGAAGATCGACCCGATACAGCTCGTGAATTACGAGCATTAATTCAGCAATATTCACCGTTAGAACTTGAATATCAACGGGCTTTAACTAAATGGGATGAGAACTATACTTCTCAAGAACGTGCGAAGACTTTAGATGCAACGTTTTCGATTGCATCGGGATTAGATGACTTATTTATAGAGCGTGTTCTACCAGCTACAAATTGGGTAACTGCTACAAAAAAATTAGCTAATAGTAGTAAATATCTTAAGCAGAGATCTCAATTTTTAGAACGAGGAGACCGAGTAGTTGCTTTAGCAAGTGGTGGTGCATTTCTAGGTGTACTGATTGCCCAAATTCCTGGTGCAGTTATTGGGGGGGTACTAGCTGGAGTCTATGCTTGGCTTAGTTTTCCAACAGTAGTGACAGGCAGGAAATAAGTAGGTGGTTCAGAAATATTTAATTGGAATTGGATTTTTACTAATAACAAGTTCAGCGATTCTTATTATAATTATAAGATATCGTCGCAATCAAAAATTGAACCTAACTTTTCAGGAAGCTTTCGATCTTGCATTAGCTATTTTTAGTGGTATGTCAGGTGCTTATGTCATATACCAAGCTATTAATCTTTTAGATACGCTGCTAAAACTAGTGGGAATTGAAGGAATTGTTGCTATGTGTTTAGGGGGATTGGCTTCGATTTGGTTTGCATTTGGTAAGATAAAAGAATTAATTGATAAACCTTGATTTTGATTAT
>NC_020053.1:0-146418 GCF_000317145.1 Chamaesiphon minutus PCC 6605
CATGTTATGATAGCGGTAGCCTAAGATATTAATAAATTATGGTGAAAATTAATTCAATCGAAGATATCCTGTACAAAGAAGGTGATGTTATCCCACCGCCACCGCGTACTTACACTGAGGAAGAAGAAGCCCAAAATATTGAGGATGAAAAACTAATGGCTAGAGTTGACATGGAAGGTTTGGCATACGAGCGATCTTATCGTTATCAGGACTATGACGATCTAGGGGATATGCTTGCTGATGGCATCGATATCGATGATATTCCTGAGTCTTACTATACGAAGGGGAATAAACAGAAATCAGTATCTACAAATCCTGTAAATTTCACTCCAATATGGATCGGTTCAAAAGAAGATGAAGAAGGCAAAATTGAATTTTGATTTTTTGAGAAATTGACATGCTTCAGTTTCAAGAGTTTGACTTAAAGACTGGTAAAGATCTCACTGATTTCAACCCAGAAGGCGATCGAACGCCCAGAGTTAAATCAGTGGAGAATTGCTATTTAGAAAAGTGGCTTCAGACGCATCAGATCGAGCCACAGAGTTTGCATGTCGCTAACTTTTACGATGGAGTAAATGATTCGGATCGACAAAGGTTGGAAGCCAAAGGTAAATACCTCGTCTGTACCAGTGGTAAGTCTGGATATTTCACAGATCGGCTGACTGCCGAATTAATTGCCAAAGGCGACAGCAACCGTGGCGTTCGACCAATTTATGCAGATGGGAAGCGCAGTGCCCACAACGCAGTTGCCTACGGTTCGCTCGTCGTCAGCGATGGCAAATCTGCTACACAAACGAAATTGGGCAATTCTCGAATCTTAATTATCGATGACGAGCAAAGAACTAGTGGAGCAGCTCCACTCAAAGACCGCGACAGGCGCAACATTCCTGTCAAACAGTTAGCGGATCTCTACGACAAAATGGGTGACGGTACGATGTTGGCATCGACTAAGCTTTTGCGTGGACTGTTATTAGATAAAGAGGTGCTACTCGCCATAGATCGCGGATTGCAACAAACTGAAGACCGCGAAGATGACAAGCTGGGTGACTTGGGTGATTGGATCGATGAAGCATTTGGAGATAGTTTAGATCCAGAATTGGCCGGAAAGCTACTCAATGAATTTAAGCATATAGGCAGAATCTCTAATTATTATGTAGATCTGCAAACCGCTCAGACGATCGAGAAAAAGATCGACAGGATCGCTCGGAGCGCAGTCTTACAGTTTCGCGCCGCCACGCCCGATCTGCCTGGAATTGCCAAAGGGACGGTGGCTACTAGCTCCTGGTGCGAGCGATTGGGTGTAGATGCGATCGTCTCGACTAATGACATCAAGGGCGACGACGGCAGACTCAAGGAACCAGGGATTATCGAACTAGACAGCTTTTTATGGGTCAATCGGAAGATTAAAGCTGAATACTCCAATCAATCGGTGGGTGCCCAAGTCAAAGGCACCATACCCGAAGCCACTCTCAACGAACTCAATCCAATGATTGAAGCTAAAGCCACTGAGCTTGCCGATATTGCGATCGATAACTGGCAAGTGGCAGCGAAGTTTATAGCGAAGGAAAAAGCAAGACGCGAGCGTGAGCTAATCATCGACACGCCCGAAGGAATCGACGGTGCGGAAGAGGAACCACGCAACAATCGAGCGACACTTTCTACACTGCTCGAAGCCGACGAGTACGGGCAGCTCAACCAACTCACCAATATCAGCCGCCAGCTTAACAAATCGAACAGACGCGACTGGCTAGATGTGGCAACTAGTGGGATCGTTGTCCCCGCTGCGATCGCCCAGCACCATAGTAAGTTAGAACCTTGGGAGGTATGCAATCGCGACCTCCCACACGGCGCGATCGTCGCTTATTATCGATCGCCATTCCCGAATGTCGGAGCAGCGGCAATTGCGATTAATAACTTAGAAATCCTCCGCGACCGCGACCGTGAAGCATTCGACAAACGCGGTGTGGTTTACATGAATCCCTGGACGGCAAAACACATCGCCATTACCGACTTCGATGGCGATCGTAACGGCTTCTTTGTCGGTTACTTGGCAAATGACAATCTTCCAAGTCAACTGCGTGAGCGACTGAGCCATTTACCCCTTACTGGTGGCGAACGATATGAAGCAGGTAGAGAAGTTCTCGCCCAAATAATTCTTGAGCCAGATTTAGATCGGGGAAAATTCCCGCTGGCAGTCAAGGAATTTATCGAGGCTAATGCTCCCGATTGTAAGCCCTTACCGATCGCCAAAGCTAAAAAAGCCGACCACCTCTGGCTTGAGGGCGAGCCGCTAACTCAAGCCATTTGGCAAGCCTGGGATATTACCGCCAATAACCCAACTGGAAAAGTTGCCAATCAATCCATAATTTTGCAATCTCTCGCATCCGAGACAGTCTATATCGAGCCGAAGCGCAAACCTGCATTACTCAAGCAAATAGGGGCAGCTTTCAGTGAAATTCCTCCAGAAGAGATTCCTAGCGATGAGTATTTAATAGAACACGGTCTACCACCAATGCAGTTAGCAGACAAGATCGAGAAGATCGTCCAGGCGAGTAAACAGATCGATAAATTACCAGCAGCAGAGCGATTGGCATTTGCCGAGCGGAATTTAATTACTGTCAATCAGCTTCTCAAAAACTGTTGTGATAGTGGGGTGGCAAAAAATCTCCAAACGGCGGTCGATACGGCTAAAAGCAGCGTTGGCATCGATGAAACAATTCATGAATTCGGCGAACGCCTTCAGTACAAGTCTCACCAGCTCCGCCAGAATGTCAAAAAACCCGATATTTATCTCAGCCGCGACCTCCCTACCAATACCCAAGAACCGATTGGGTGGGCGGTGGGAACAGCGAACCGATTCTACAATGGTGGACAACAGCAGTCACAATTACAGGAGATCGAATCGGAAGACTTAAATAAGCGGTTTCGCTCGTTGATTCCGATTACCCATAACGATAATCAAAAGGCAGTCGTCGATGGCTTTGCCCAGCGATATCGTAATTGTACTAACGCAATCGCACAGGTTCAAGATCGACTATATCAAGAATTACCCCAAGACCAGCAACCAACGTTAACGATCGTGTCTAGTAGCGGTAAAAGCCTTGTAGTTCAGAGACTATGCGATGCTGATGTTGGTGGAGATTCACCAGTCTGGGACTTGGGAGATGGTGAAAGTAACGTTAAATTCGAGATTTATCGTAATCAAGAAGACAGCGGGAAAGAAAATTTTGTTGTCTATCAAGTAACAGATGACGCAAATAATCGGCGTTCGATCGGATACGTTGAGCCAGAATCAGCATCAGCCAACAATTTAGATAAACATAAGATCGAGCAAGTCGGTAGTACAAAAAGATTATCTATATCAAATTCAACGATTGAATTTCATCCCCCTTTCGTCCTCGAAAACGATGTGGATGCGGTATTTGCTAGTGCAGATAAAGTACTGATCGAACTGGAAAACTCGATTCCCAACGACAAAAGGATGCAATATGCGTCTGCGGCATGGCATTCAAGCGCAGGAATGGGAATGGCGACTAAAATCTTTGTCCCTGAAATTAGCCAACACCTGGACAAAGTACCGCCGATCGCGCTCAATCGTCCGACCGCAGCCGCCCTAGAGTTACGAGATGGAACGGAATTGGCAATTAGATTCGATCGTAACTTACACATTAGCCAGATCGAAACCGATGGCAGCGTCCGCGATTTGGGATTGAGTACTTACGGGGACTCACCCCTGCTGGCTCCTGGCACGGTGGTAACAGCTAAAATCGTTCGACCGCTGGCTCCTAAACTGCGAATTCAGACTGATTTGGGAGAATTTGCCGTCGATCCCGCTCCAACAATCGGCAAGATTGGGATCGAAGACTTTACAGGTAAGTTCGCATTCGACCGTCGGGGCAAAAATATTGCAGTGGATTATATAGGTTCTGGCGGACGGCGGATACCGATTGGAGTGCTGGGTCGGGAATTAATCAATAAAGAGTCTAAAGCCAATCTTCAAAGCGGTAGCAATTTACTCAAAGGTACTTTATCTCGTGGCTTCAATGAGAAAATTCTTGAGATTCAAGTTCAACGCCTCATCGACCATCAGCCCGTCGCCAGAATCGACCGCAACGAACTCATACCACTGCCGCAGCAATCTATTCCGCTGAAGTCTAACGAGCAGCCAGCCATCTCATCTGCTCGACGCTACTTGCCTACAGCAGGAGAGCTGCGGCAGCTCTATCAAACTTCGGAGCTAGCTGGAGACGTTGCAAAAATGGCAGAAATTAAGAGTTTGGGAGTACTGCTCAACGACGTTTACCCCGATGGAGATCGCGCACCGGATGATTTTTCTCATTGGGTTGTAGAAATTCCAGTGCCCGAAGATTTCTACTATCCCAGTGCGGGAGAGTTACGAACTGCCTATGCCCTCAAATCTGACTCAGGGCAAACGAAAGATTTAGACAGGATTAAAGAATTAGGAAATGCCTTAAATCGGGCTTATCCTGACGGAAACCGCGCACCTGATGATTTTAATAGTCCGACAGTGAGGATAACGGCTAGCGAAAAGCAATCTTTAGGAATAGTCGATCGAGCAACAAATGAAGCAACTTCAATCGAAGTCGAACTATCTACGGTTCAAGAACCTACGATAGTCCTTCCTGCTGAAAGAGAAATTAATTCTACACTATTAGAATGCTCGCAAACTGAAAGTATGGGTCGGTCTATGTAATATTTTACCTTGGTACTTATGCTGATTTCAAATAATATATATCAACATTTTCAATCTCAGTTTCATGAACTGAGCGATACTAGAAATAAAGCTAATCTTTATCAGATATTAGTTTACGATGGTAGTCATTTTGTCAATGGCACTGTTGCCTATTTAACTGAGGATGAGTTATCTAAAGTAGTCACGGAAATTGAGCAAACTCATTACTGCCAAGTCGAACCGCTGAATTTTTACAGCTTCAATATTTACGATCGAGAATTTAATCGATTGAATGTCGATCCACATGCTAAATTGATGACAGACTTAGAAGCATCACAATTACGGCAAGGTGTCGATCCATTAAATCTTAGCAATGGAGAATATCATTGCGAAATTAGTAAAGTTAATACTTTTAATATAGATAAAAACTCCACTCAAAAATATTATGTTTTGCAATGGAGACGTTTGAAAAATTGGCTGATGAGACTATGCAAGTAAGACTATAGCAAATTACCAATCATCTTGAGGCGCGTCGTGACCTAAGATAAAAGCACTATCGCATCTTTGGCACAGGTAGGTGTTATTCCATATTTGCAGAGAGTCACGGTAAATCGTACTGGCATAGATTCGACATGCAATGGCACAGATAACGCCTAGCACGATACCAACGGTCAAAAATATGGGAGAACGTCCGATGTGCCCAAGAAATAATAAAGGGATAATAAAAAAACAGCATCGTCTTAGAAATTGACTGGGACTAAATGGAGGAGAGGCAATTTGACTGTTAACTGTTTGGCTAGTACCATGAAAATTTCTACCTGCTAGATCGGAAAGTCCATCGCGATAGATTAGTGAGAACTTACGGATATTTTCAGAGCCACATTTCGGACAATTAAAATCAATAATATTCTTCATATAATATCTTTACGTCGTTGTAAATAAACTGCCATTGCGAGATAGACAATAGAATGTATTCCCAAAGCAATCCAGCACAAATATAAATTATTCCAAGTTCGATCGTAAGCTATGCCAAGAGGAAATGGTAAATTCTTAACAGCAATATGTTTGAACGTCGCTGGTAACAATCCATTGACATTAGCAATCGTACCAAAAGCACCAAGCGACCAGCGAGTTATCGTTAAGTACGAAAGGATCGCACCGATCCATTTAAGCTTGAACAATACTCCTGAAAAGATAATCTGTGGCAATAATATCAGCGGCAAGGCACTATTTACTTGAGAACTATTTCTAGCCACAGTCGAAACGAGCAATCCCAAGCTAAAGCTAGCTGTAATAGTTAAAAAGACAACGACTGAAACTCCAAGTTGCCATGATATTAAAGTCGTAATAGGTGATTTAAAGACAAGCATAATCACCTGTGTAACTACTAATGATTGAGCGATTGCTAATCCAGTCAGGATTATAAACTTAGAACCAAAATAAGCTGAAATCTGTAGATTGACTAAGCGTTCTCGCATATAAATCGCACTTTCTTTAACTATTTCCTGTGCCGAGCTAAATAAGCCTACCCACAACGCAGCACAGCTAAATATCAGTAATACTTGAATGGCTAAACCAGCTCCATCGATCGATCCTCCCTTAAACGGCTGTGTATCTGGAAGAGCAGCTTTGAGCAATCCAATCCCGATTGGTGCGGTGACTAAAGCTAGAATTAAATTAGACCGATCGCGACAGGTGATGTCGAGTTGTCTATGAGTTAAAATAAACCATTGCTTGAGTGCATTAATTTTGACCTTTGAGGTTTTGCTTCGCTCGTGATTATCATTAATATCGATGTCTTGAGACATGTACTCTCGACAGTAATCAGAGCATTCATACTCAGCGGCATAACTGTCGATCCAACCCCCATCTTCGAGCTTGACATAGATATCTGCAAAATTATCGACATCGAAATATTCGAGGATGTCATCGGGAGAACCAAAATAACATAACTTACCGTTGCGCCCCAGAAAGACAATGCGATCGCATAGTTCGATATTTAAGACTGCATGAGTGACTAAAACGATCGTCCGTCGATCTTCATGAGCCAGAGAGCGGAGGAGCTGCATCATCTGTCGGTCTAAACCAGGATCTAGTCCAGAAGTAGGTTCGTCGAGGAAGAATAACTTGGGATCGGCAATCAGTTCGACTCCGATACTAACTCGCTTGCGCTGACCGCCGCTGAGGTTGGTGATGACTGCCCTGCGCCGATGGGTCATTTCGATTTGCTCCAGGGTTCGATCGACTACGGATTTCACATTAATATCTGAAGGCAGTCTCAATCGAGCGGCATAGCTCAATACCCCTTCAACAGTTAAGTTGGTGTGGATGATATCGTCTTGAGGCACGTAACCGATCCGCGAGCGATAGATGTCATAGTTTGGCTGTAAATTTGCACCATTGATATAGACCCCGCCGCTGGTCGGAGTTTCGGTACCCAAGAGAGCTTGCATCAGTGTAGATTTCCCAGCACCGCTGCCGCCGACGATGGCGACGAACTCCCCAGGCTCGATCGCAAAAGAGAGTTCGTCAAGGCGACGTTTCCCATTGGTTTCGAGAATTAGCTCGCGGATATCCAATCTGATGCTATCGCCACGGTCTAATATTTCGAGTTCCCCAAAGCCTATCAGTAGAGTAAAGCAACCAATTTGGATGGTTTCGCCAGTTTTGCCTACTGTGATTTTTGAAGGCCAGAGATTGCCGACACTTACTCCATCATCGGTCAAACTTTCTACCGTGTAGAAACCTTGCCGCTTGGTAGGTTCGATCGTTGCATGAAAGCGAGCGACTGTTGGCGAATCTAATTGCAGCGTACAGGTCGGATCGCTACCGATCGTCACAAGTTGATTTAGGGAAATGCTCTGAAACTCACGATTGACAGTAAGTGAGTCAGAATCATAATATGTAATGCGAACTAGAGTTTTAGGATTTAAACCAATATGTAAAGTAGTCCCATTTACAAGCAATTGCCCCGTTGATGGAATTGTCGATCGGTTTAAGTAAAAGCGGTTGCTAGTGACATCGTTACCATCACCGTTAAAGATGTAGTAGTCATTACCACTTCTAGATAATATGGCTTGCAGTGGAGAAATTGCCGTCCAAGAATCGGGCACTAGTAAATCTACCCCTGCTCGCTTGCGTCCGAGCATGTGGAGATCGCGATCGAGGGTAAACTTTACTGTCTGACCCTGATTGTTAACTACTAAACATCGTTCGTCGTTCAATTCCTTCAAGCTGGAAGCACCTCTAACGACTATAATTACTATCGAGATCTAGATTGTTTAGATCTTTCGCTTCGTCTCCACCCTGAGTAGGTAATATCACACCTCCACCCTCAGTAGGGAGTGTCACACCCACTTCGGTCGAGTCACTTTCTCGTTCTTTCACTAGATTTAACGGCTGAGAAATCTCAACTGGCACATCGACTTCACGAACAACATTTTTATTGTCAATTCCTCGTTGTTTTTCGGCCTTCAATACCGCTTGTCGTTTATGTAATTCTGACAGTAACTCGCGCGGATTGCTATTACTCATCGAGTCCATTGCCATCGATCGGAGATTATCTGGCGAATCGGTAAAGATTTTAAGTTCGCTCCTGGCGCGACTGGCGGCAACGTAGAAACTTTCGGAGTTCTGCACCCCATCAGCCGCGACGAACACTCGCTCGCTAGTTTTTCCCTGGCTGCTGTAAATGGTTGTAGCAATCGCCAGATCGAAATGGTGAGCTTGGCGCAAATCGATCGCTTCGGTTCGTCCATCGCGGTACTTAATGTTTGCTAAATGCTCGACCGTGGATTCAATTTCAAATTCTTGTCCATTACGTCGCTGTAACTGGGTATCGTTCTTACTCCAGCGCAAGCGATCTCCTACTGCTATACCGATCGATTCCTCATGATAGTGGGCTTTGTCAAAACTTAAGTCCGTGACGAGTCGTTCGCCCTCTGGCGATCTCAAGACAAGATCGTCTGCTTCTTTGCCAGCAACCACGTAACTTTGACCTTTTTCTAGTCGTTTGTAGTTGCGGATCGGCACTACAATATCGCCGACATTATAGTTGTGAACGTACCTGTTTTCAATCTTAGTAAATTTATAATCTACCAACTGTCGAGCCGGAAGGTCGAGTCCGATCGTTCCACTATCTCTGAATCCTTCACGGATCGCTGCGGTAATCTCCCGTCGGGTATCGTTAGTACCCGATACGATTAATGTTTTGGCTTGCTCTGCTGGAGTCAGAGCTAAATACTCAGAAGCAATTTTCTCAATGATGTCATCTTTAGCAATCGTGACGATATTGTTATTTTGTTCTAACAGTGTAAATCCCCGTTCGATCGCGCCATCGGCAAGGGCATCTACCGCAGCTTTGAGATTTGGGTCTTTTTGACGTAGTGATACCGTGAGTCGAGCTGTTGCCATTCCCGCTGCCTGCAATGACTTAAACGGGTTTCCCGCCGCCACTGATGATAGCTGACGGGTATCTCCAACTAGCAATACCCGCGCCTGCTCTTTCGTGGCTCTAGATAATAGGGCTAGGGCATCATCAGCACTCAACAAACCCGCCTCATCCACAATCCACAATTCATCTTTACTCGGCAGTTCCTCGCGACTACAGAGTTTTCTCGCTACCGTATTGGTTTCTATTCCTAGCTCGTCACCTAACACTTTTGCAGCTTCGGCACTGGGGGCGAATCCTTTCACTTCGACTTCTTGCGAGTCGGCGATTTGCTTGAGTTCGGCAAGGGCGTATGTCTTCCCCGCACCCGCTACTCCTTGCCACGCGATCGCTCGATCTGCGTTGGTGGCAGCTAGCCTGACTGCTTGCCGCTGTCCGGCATTAAGCGTCGTATCTCGCAGATAATCGGTTACACTTTCGGTTGTAGCAACTGGGGTGAGAGTCCCTTGCCCCTGGCGCATCAGTGAAATCGTTTTTTCCTCTCGACAGAGTGCTCTAAAAGTGGTGTAACTACCGTCGAGTCTAATTAAATCCGCGCGATCGTCGCACAGTGGTTTAATCTCGGCAATATCGATCGGTAATCTTTGCGCGATCGCAAATTTCTCGATCTCTTCGACTCTAAAATCGACACTACGCTCGGAACAATGCGCGATGGCATCTTCAATGTAGCGATCCTTTGTGGCTGCGGCGGTAGGTTCTACATCTTTGGCTAATCCCGATCGCACGATCTCGATGCCTAAATCTGCTGCTTCCTGTTGCCATTTTACTTTTAGCTCTGTCGAGGGGATACGTTCTTTATCTTTACGGGTGCGGTGCCAAGTATCCTCGCGGGTCTGCCAAGTACTGTTTCCTGGGCACTCAGAGAGAATCTGCATCCGGCGTTTGCTAAAATCGACCAACGATTGTCGATCGTATCCTTTAATTTCAAATTGTCCGTGGGGGCGATGTTCGATTTCATAGCCCAATCGTTCTACTTCGGCGGCTAAGTAAGCCTGATAAATTGTTCCTAAGTGTTTCTTGTTCTGAAAAATTAGATCGTTGTCGTTGGCATACCACTTGCCATTCTCTGCTTGAGTTAGGTTCATCACCAGGGCGTGAGTGTGCAGATGCGGATCGAGTTCGCGGCTCTCAATGTGGTCGAATTGGGCAACGACAAGGTTGCCAGTTTTAACTTCGATTACATTCTTATTGCTAGTGATGCGGGTTTGGGCATACCGTTCCTCAATTAATGCCAGAGTTTTCTCAACGGCGACGCGATGGGCGATTTCCAACCGAGTATCGCCACCGACTAATGCAGTTAGACTCACGGATTTTGGTGCGGAAAATGTAAAATCCGTACCCGCCCGACGTTTTTCAGGGTCGCCTTTGGTGCCCAGATATCTGCTGCCATCTGGCGATTTGCCGTAGCAGACATTTTCAAATGACTCTCGCTCGATTTCACCTTCTAGACCGAGTGCCGACGCGCCCTTCCCATACCACCGAGTCTCATCTCGCTCGTAATACTCGGTAAAGTACTTTACGGCTCCACCGCCACTACAATTCTTAGCTGTCAGCATACATGACTGAATGACAAGATGTTCGATCGCTTAACTGTAGTTTCATTTTGTAACTATTTTAAGTATTAAAATTTTACTCGATCGCACACAGCTTTCATTATCGCCCAAATTGGTGAATTTTTTAAAAAATGCGTACTGTGCGTAGAAATTAAATCGGGTTGCTTAGTTTTAGCCCCCTAGCAGCATCCTGACAGCTCCCTTGTAGTCCCCCGTCAAACGTCGCATTTTCAGTTTACAATGCTGGCATAGCCCCTTAATAAGCATCTAGCAGACTCTTATTAGGCCCTTAACAAACCCCTTAAAACCCCCTGTTAGACCCCTAGACTTAGTAGTAAACTAGAACTATTAAAATGCCGCAGTGGAAATGGACGATATATCAGAGCAATGAATTGGATAAGTTGCTCTACGAATATTTAAAAAGCTGTAGTCGAATGAAGGACAACATCATTCAAGCCATCGAAGCGTTTTATTTGCCCTATGCCCTCAAACATATCGGAGCTTCGCCTTTGGAGGTTCAAAAAGCATACCAGAGATCGATAGATATCTTACAATCAAGAGTAAGAATTATGAAGCTCGATGCAGGGGTGCCAATAGGCACAGATGATGATATTACGGTCGTCGCTCGAAGGCAGGTCTTCGACGATCGATTGCCTCCAATCCAGAACCCGATCCAGATCGCACAAGACGATCCACCAGCTAATGAAATCGAGAACGAACCACCCATTCAACCTCGCAAGAGAATTATGGATTTAGAGGATTTAGAGGATTAACTGTGGAATATCTTTATGCAGTGGTCGATTATGGAAGTAGCGCGTTGAAGGTTGCGTTTGGTAAAGAACTCACTCAGACACCTCGATACTTCACGATGCAGCCAGAAATTATCGAGGTTCCGGTGGAGGCTGTAGAGGAGTACCGTCACACTTTCCTTGCAGATCCGATCCGATCTGCTTTTATTGGCATTAAAGATCGTTACTATGCTGTAGGAGACTTGGCGCAAGAAGCGTTCCGTTCCACATTAAACCTCTCCGAGCCGAAATCTAACAATGCAGTTGGGCGCACGTTAGCTGCCATAGCGGTAGCAGCTCGACTATCTCAGATTAATAGTGGGAAGAAATTTAAGTTGTTTCTGTCGTGTTTGCTGCCACCAGGGGAATTATTAGATCGAGACATTCTCGAACAAAACCTCAGACAAGCACTGCAAAACTTTGATACGCCAATGGGCAAACTTCAGGTTAACTTACTGTACTTCAACTGTCATCCTGAAGGTGGCGGCTTATCATTGTTTTATGAAGAGCATCGGGGAGATATGGCCGATCGCGCGCTGGGAGTAATTATGATGGGGCACAGGAACACAAGTTGCTTCACGGTTCAAAATAGCGTCTACCGCAAGTTCCGCTCGATCGATCTGGGATTTGCAACGGTAGTAAATGACATCCAACTAGCTACATCCGCCTACAAAGAGAAAACCATAACTGCTGCGGTTGCCAGCTACTTACTCAGTAGAGAAGAGGATAAAGCCCCACTCTTGAAAATGCTGCTCCGAAATACTCCCAGCGCACGGGAGCAGGAACTAGATAAATTGCTCAAGGCAATCGCCATAGCTAAGAAAAAATTCTGGAACTCTTTGAGTCAGTGGTTGGCGGTGCAATTTCCGCAGATCGATGAGATCGTATTTGGTGGCGGTGTCGCCCAAATGTTCGTACCAGAAATGGTCGAGTTTTTTCAGGGCAAATTACCTAACTTACCAGACAAGAGTTGTCCGGCAATATACCTCAATGGCGGGTTGGAGTATTCAGATGATACGGTAATTCCAGAAAGGCTACAAGCTCGTTTTGCCGACGTACAGTGTTTGTGGGAAAAAGATATTTTACCAACTGCAAAATCTTACTGGGACATTACAACAAAATAGGTTTACTTATGAAGTCAAGTATATTTACTAGAGAATTTTTTACACAGACCAAGGCTAACACCAAGCAAAAAAACAATCACATAGTCAAAGATATTATTATCAACGGGCGAGTCTTTCATTACGATCCGGTATACAAAGAGTATGTCGATAGCAAACTAGCGGGATTCCTAAAGAAATCTCCAGACGAAGAAGATTACTGGGAATTTAGTGGTGATGGCTTCGATATTTGGTTTGCAGGGACATTTGCCGAAGTGAAAAGCGATCTTGAAGAGTATTGGGAGCCAGAGCCACTCGATCGCATAGAATTAATTTTGCTGAGGCTATGGAAAGAATTTCGATCGATCGAGAAAGGTGATATTATATGCCAAATTGGTCATAAGCCACAAAAAGTTATTGCACTCCACCCTGAAATAGAAAATCTGGAAGCAGCATTTTCTTGTCAATCTTCAGATGGTAAGATTCGTCGCGTTAATTTTAAAGACTGGCGAGATGATATGTGGGAGATCGAAAGTAGAGCATCTAATATTTAATACGTTAAACTTCGCCTGAAGATTATAGCGCAGATACTATCTCTATAGCGACAAGCCCAGTTGCAAAGACTAGGAAGCGGTACCAAATTTTTAATGGAAACCAGGACGGTATCGGCGTTAATGGGCAACAGAAAAAAGCTGTAGCGAATAAGATGGTTTGGAGGCGGACTGCAAAGATAAAATCGTGGTGTGTGACGGCTTTATTAAAATACACGACACTAAGCATTAGCCCTGGCACCAGAAGCGTGATACAGACACTCCAGTACAGGAATGCTTCTATCCTACGTTCGAGTTCAATTCTCTGTGGCGATCTCTGTTTTTTTCTTGGCATACTGAATATTACAGCAAGTTTTATTATACCTCAATGATATGAGACGACTGTGCTAACGTCAATAAGTATGAGTGTTAGAAAAAGTGAGTATTGAAATCGATTAGTGCAGAAAAAATGAGTGAGTAACCAATTGGTTACTCACTCATTTAACTAAAAGCTATGCTCGTCAAGCCATTTCATAGGTTCTTCGTGTGCGAATTCACACGCTCGTTCCCATTTCAGATCGTCGATACGTTCTTGGAGTGCGATTATTTCTTCTACATCCGTAGGGATAGATGTAAAGGTTTCATCAAAAGTAGGTAAGCACATGGTATTTTCACCACTAAACATCATTTAGTTGAAGCTTTGCTGCGACCGCCGAAGACGGCGCGCAAGCTTCGCACATTGAGGTCGCGCTCTAACCATATACCGATGATTTGTTGGCATTCATCGGTATATGGTTAAGAATTGCTTGACAAGATATACTTCGATTTCTCCTAAATATCTCCAATCAGGATAACGAGGGCGGTTATTGACAATTTCAAACTTAACCAGAGAGTATTCTTCTTGTTCGCGCTCGTAGCCGCCTTCTGCTGCTGTCCATTTACCCCAATGCTCTAAATAAATCAATCGTTGGGGATCGATTTCAAACTCCAGACAGATTTTATGCGCTAGAATTTCAAAGGCATTGCAGATACTCATATCTGGATTGTCTGGCAGCTCGGAAACGATTACTTTAATTCCATAGCCAATCGTTTCCGAAATAGCTGGAGTAGAATCTAGTGATGGGATTGAGAGCCGACATTGAGAGTCGTACTTGTGACCTGGAATTCTATAGTTATAAGTATTGTTGTATATTGACATAGCTTTTTTATCTATTTACTAATAGTTATTTGTCGAAAAATCGTTGGATTTGGCTCTCTGATATTAGCCGCATAGGTAACAGCAGTTAGTGGATTGTTGCTGTCACAGTATTTAAGTTGTCCGTTGCCACGATACAGTCCCGCAGCGGCACTATCGGCAGAGTATAACAAGTCCCAAATCAATGGCTGTGCTAAGGCACGGAGTTTAACACCGAAGCCGTGCAGCCGAAGATCGGGACGTTCCGACTTAATTTGCAGGAGGATTTGGGCGATTTGCTTTGGCGGCAAGTGTGCGATGCTACCCACTCCCACCCATTGACCTAGAGCCAAGCGGTCGCCATAATCTTCGAGATGGCAAACATAGTCGATCGGTCGATCGCCTTGTAGAACTGGCATCAAGTAAGCTGACAGGTTGCAATTGAGAAGTCGATCGTAACGATCGATCGTCAACTGTTGATGTTGATAGATTGACATGTTTGTGATTTTAAGGATGGCGCGGTGGCACAACCAATCTTGGCTCACCCAAGCATCCAAACAGCCGTGATGTTGCCAAGTTTTGACAAGGGCGACATAGATATCGATTGGTAAATGTTGACCATGTGAATGGAACCTTGAATATGTACCGCAGTCTAAGATCCAATTTTGAATGGGAAATAAACTGCGGCGCGATTGCAATCTAGAGGCAGAAACTAAACAGCGGGGAAAGTGCTTGGTACCACTTTCCCCGCTATTAATTTGATGCCAGCCGCTGTAGAAGTGCTGCATGGTTAGAATAGGGATAGTTGAGGCTGTTGACGATCGACAGTGCAATAGACTCGGTTATTAGTTACGATTAAGAAATCGGCAGATGATAAAGGTTCATTGCTGTCTTTCCAGGTGAAGTAAGGCTGAGAATACGGGCAGTAGTAAATTTCTCTCAACTCACTATGGGAGATCGACACGGAGGAAGGAGCGAGCAAAATTCCGATCGAATAGGCGTGGACATTCTTTCGATCGCTCGCAATCACTCTTTGTCGTCCTGGCTCGGAGACATAGAATTCAGGCAACTTAATGACTGCATCAGTTACATGACCGATGACTAACCAGCTTTTGTTAATTTGCTGTTGTAAGCTCATTTTGTGGGTTAAAAGATTGCGATAGATTCGAGTAGGTAAATTTCGGCAGATTGCCCAATCTACTTGTTTGGTTCTAGACATAATTTTTGGTTTTGAGGATAAATAAAACTGCCAGCACGTTAACATGCTGACAGCTCAAGGTGTAATTGAATTAGCTATGAATCTATAGTTGGACTTCGCTAAGGCAGATGGCTTCGCACAAATCGTCAATTTCATCACTTGATAGTGGTTCGTCATTGACAAAATGTGGAAGATCTAAATCTAAGATATCGTCACGATTTGCTTGGAAATATCTCAGGGCTGCTAAAACTGTTGCAACTACTCGTTGGCAAAGCCTTTCCTCTGGAGAATTGCGATCTAGCGTCGGTTCTAATGAGTACCCGTCAGCATTAGGCTTGACTTGGTGAGTGACATAGCCGACATAAATATCCTCGACGTAATCAGCCCAAGAACCATCGTCTGGATCTTGACAACATTTAAGATCGGAATTTGCTTCGGCAATTGCTTCTTCTTGAGTAGGGAAGAAGCTCTCCGACTCCCAGTTATGGGCGAACCAGAGACGGGAAGGGGAATTATTGTTAGCGGAATTATCTATCATATTCAAAGGTTAAAGGTTGAGTAGGTAAATGATTTTAAGAATCTCGGACTTTATCAATGCGATCGAGGATAGTAAAACTCACATTTTCCATTGGCAGTGTCGTTCCAGCTTCTTTAAATAGTTGAGCTTTTGCTTTTTCAATGACAACATCGTTTGGATTGTTTTCATCTACTAAGACATTCATCTTTCCACTATAAGAGCCGATTTGATATTTAACTATTGCAGTTTGCATGAGGTTGTTGCTCCAACAAAGTATTGTATGAGTTAATAATTTCGGTATCAGTCATACCGTGCAGTCTATTGAGTTTTTCTCTGGCAATGATTGGGACTAGCCCATCACCTCTTGCCATTACAAGCAGTTTGAAGATGCGTTCTTGAATCTTAAAGGGTAATGAATTGAATCTATGCCATTTCTCATGAGGATTTAACTTTTCAATGGGAGATTGTTTTGAGTGGTTCATATTATCGTCAGAATAAAGATTACAAAATGCCCATAGCTTTGCACTACGGGCAGAGTGGAGCAAAGTTGGGAAGTTTTAAATAATTCCTGCGGAGTGCATTTCAAAAACTTGACCTATATAGATTTTGAGTACTTCCCAATTAATTCCAATCGTGGTGGCATCATGATTATCCATTGCCATTTGTAAGACTAATCGAGCAAAATCTCGACTTAGCTTGGGATTAAGTGACAGGACATCATCGGTGTGCCAGATTTTATAGAAAGTATCGTTACCATTTTCTAGCATTTGAATATGGGCGATCGCTGTTGAGGCATCAATATTATCCCATCGCTGTCCTGGTAAACCCAAGGTAACTTCTTGGATGAGATATTTATGGTTGTCGAGTGCTTCAACCACAACCAATTTAAGGTTTTTCAATTGGATTAATTTATGTAATCCTTCATCACGAATGACAGCACAATTAAGCCGATTGAGATATTCGTCAACAGTAATTTGATAGGTTTCGAGTTTCATATTCTTAGAAGATTTGGATAAGTTTTGCACTACTTTCTAGTATTATTTGGATACTCAGTATCAAGCGGAGTCGGTGCAGACGGGTTTCCATCTGAGGTTCCCTCAAAGTTCGTCCATGTAACCGACTCAAGCAAGAGAAACCCTTCAGACTAACTGAGATAATTTTTCTTTAACTGGTTCTAAAGACTGGATTTGACTATCTAGATATTGACGATCGCCGTAAAGATGAAATAATTCATCATCAATGGATTGAATTAGACCTGCAATCTCTTTTTTATCCGAATCATTTAGATCCTGACAAAGCAACGGTAGATCGTCCAAGCTAATTTTCTTGCCTTCAACAATACATCCATGAGATTGAATGAGGTTGACAATTTTCTCAACTTTTTTATTGTTCGATTCGTACATAATGCTTATTTTCTTGAGATTGATAATGTGAGTAAGAATCCAAAAAAGCACCAGTCTTCAAAAGTGACTGGTGCTTTTTTGGATTAGAGATTGCTGGCAGGAAAGCTAGGGATTAACGGGAAAACTCCCAAATATTTTGGCTGCACCACCAATGACGATTACAATCATTCCAGCAGCAATGGTTCTCAGCAAAATCTCTCGATCGCCAACTCTTGTTGACAGTCCATCAACTTTAGCGTCAAGAGTTTTGATTTCACCTTTAATTTCAACTTGACCTAGCTTTAAGTCAGTTACATCTTTCTGAATAACGTCTAGTTTTTGGTTGATACCATTTAAAACATCTTTAAGTTCGACTTCAATCGTCAGGGACATAATGTTATCCTAGTTGTTAGTATTGAATTTGTTTGGTTTTGAGAAATCCCAGTAATCCTACTTGCTGGGATTTCTCCATTTTAGCTAATTACAAGCAGTTGCTACCTCGCGCCAGGTGCTTTGAGGTAAGTACAGAACGCTCGAACCCAACCGCTCGATTTCTGTGGCACGGTCGTAGCTGGGGATATCTTCAGCGGTACGAGTCACTGCATTCAACATGCCAAATCGAGACAAGTCACCAGAGCGAATCAAATGGTCGAGAACCGAACTCGATTCGTCACTGTTTAAACCAATTGCTTTGGCGGTAAGCTCGACAGCCTTTGCCGAATGGCCAGTGATGAGGTCATTCTTAGAGGCTTGCAGATCGGCAACAGCATCGCGGAAGGTAGTGATGCTAATCGCACTCCGCACCAAATCGCGAATCTTCAGCTTGAAGGCGTTATCGATCGCTTGCACGGTATCAATCGCATACAAGTCAGTGCTTTCATTCGCACGACCCGCATGATTCTTCCGCTGCTTGGCATCTTTGAGCGTTAAGCCATTGGTGCAAACTAAGCGATAGATAAAGGGTTCGACCGAGATCGAGCCATTGCCGAGTTCGCCATTCGATAGCACGAATCCTGCTTGAACTGGGTCGCCAACGGAGATAGCAGCTTCAATGTTGGTGTTAATAACTTTGAGATACATCTTCTCATCAGTAACGTTGCAGCTTGCAATCTGAATCCCATCACCCATTTCAGCCAGCTCAGGCATTACCATCGCTAAAATCTCGTGGTTGTCCACGATCCGATAGCGATTGCTCAAGAAAGCTCGCATCTGGCTCCGCAAAGTACGAATCAGCGAGGTTTCGCCTTGCTTTTGACCCAACCAATGATTGACATTTGTGGACAAGAGTTCGGGGCTTTGGGCGCGCATCCGATCGTAATATGGCTTTGGAACTTGGATGCGGCTGGCCATTTGTGCGTGGGCGTAGTCGGTCGCTGGCATTTCTTCGCTACCATTGTTGGTTTCGAGTTGAAAGTTACCATTGCCGAGCATACTCAAGCTAGAAGTTGGAGCGTGGAAATCGCGCTTGGACTCTTGCTGTGCGGTGAGTTCTTCGGCGAGTTCGATGAGAGTTAATCCGGTTTTCATGATATTGTCCTCAAATAATTTGGTGGTAAATATGAGAAAGCCGCTAAACCTTTGAAGGTTTAGCGGCAAGAATTCTCGTTATCAAATAGATGCGGCTCTGCCGCTGTCGGCTAGAAATTCTTCAACTCAGCTTTAAGATTTGTCATCTCAGCCTTGACAATACTTAGCGTTTCTGCCAAATTTTGATGAGTGAATTTCTTGGTTACGCCGTTTGGAGTGTGTACTGTAACTTCCCCTGCATCATTGACACACAAAGAAGCAGGAAGCTCTCTGAAATTGTGGTTGGGAGAATATATTTCGACTCGAAAGTACGCACAACCTTTCAACGTATATAAGTTAGATCGCGTGTATTTCCACCGCTCTGATGTTTCCGCCAACAATATAATTGTCATCGACCTTCTGATTTCATGAATTTCTTGCAGCGATATTTTAGTTGTCATGATTTTAGATTTATAGGTGGATACAGGAAAGCCGCCAGACCTTTGAAGATCCAGCGGCAAGAATTTGAGCCGTCGATTAACTGCGGCTATGCCGAGTTTCCTACGAATTAACCGTTCGATAGGCTGTGACAATATCACTGATCGGCTCGATCGAAGCATCTCCTGAAAGTGTTGTAATGTTAAACATCAAAGATAAGTACATCAACTGCATCATCTAAAGTTAAACCATAGATTAACAGCAGATCGTGAATATCTTCACCACCAGCGATATCAGACTGCATTTGTTTGATTTCGTTGGCGTTGGCGATAGCCTGCCGTTAGGCACAGCCTCTCCAACGGAGAATCGTAGCTTCAGTTTCATCACCACAAGTTTCGTTGGCGATCGAGGCTTTAATTAGTCTGTTCATGTTGGCGTACCTTAGAGTATAGTTAGCAAACAACACAGAACCGTCAAGCCCAGAATTATCCGAGCCTGACAGATATGGCTTAATGTTTGAGATGAATTAGATGGGTCGATACTTGGCAGCGATGATCGCTTTTGGTGAAAGCATTGGCAGGATTGGCATAATCGCTAGCTCCCATCTCGTCCAACCAGTCAGCAAATTCTCGCCGCTTGGTACTTCGACTCTTCCGATAGTCATTAGGCAATACGGCAACCAGCTCGCCGCTAGGAGCCAGCCAGTTATAGGCAGCTCGAACGTGGTCGATGTAAGCATCTCCAGAAAATGGCGGATTCATCAGAACGCGATCGTAAATCGGTCGCGGAGTAGCGGCAAGAAAATCTCGACCATGTGGCTGAAATCCGAGTAGGGTGAGTGCTTGGTGTAGATCTG
Source organism: Chamaesiphon minutus PCC 6605 (assembly GCF_000317145.1). Classification (GTDB taxonomy): domain Bacteria; phylum Cyanobacteriota; class Cyanobacteriia; order Cyanobacteriales; family Chamaesiphonaceae; genus Chamaesiphon; species Chamaesiphon minutus. The sequence continues at coordinate 20,186 of NC_020053.1, forward strand.
TATTAACCTCGAAACAATCGATAGCCGATACGCCCAAAGCACGGACGGCAAGGCAGATATCGCCCCCACCAGCAGAGGGATCTAAAACGCGATGACTTGCCTCCACGTTGGCAAACTCTAGTATCTGATCGATTACTTCTGGCGGAGTCGGGAAGAAGTCGGGCACTTGGGTATAAATCGCTCGACGACGCAGCTCGTTCGCCTTTTCCACAGACCTGTCGATCTCAGGTGCGGGATTGCCAGAGCATAGACTATCCAATAGTTGCACAGTGGCAATCGCTTCATCCTTCGATTTAATGCCAAACTGTGCGAGTCGTTCGACTATCGAATAATTGTGAGCAAAGGAATTTTGCAAATACTTGGAATCATCTTCATACCAGCGGCAAATGGTGGCGAAATCTTCTAGCTTTTTGCGGTTATCGATACTGGCAAACTGACTAGGACAGGTACCAGTGCGATGTGACTGAGCGAGTCCTTCAAGCCATCGCTGGATGACTGCCAACCGTTCGCCTTCTTCGCGCATTCCAGTGGCAATCCGCGAGCGACGGGCGGTGATGTTTTGTTGCCCGATTGCGGGATGCAGTTTCGAGTCGATGGTTGTCTGCATTGTGGCAGCTAGTTTCTCTAACTTATCAGCTAGTTTGAGATTACGGCTCGATACTGGTTGAGGATGTAGATATCGGACTTCTGGGATGTTATCGCTCTGTGCTACGAGATGCGGTGCAAATAGGTCTAGCTTGAGCTGGGCTGGGTTATCGATGGTTCTCATGAGGTTTGAGGATGATAGATAATAAAAAACAGCCCCAACCATCTAGTGATGGTTGGGGCCGATCGAGCAGGAGGACATTAAGCCGCAATTGGGGTCTTCGCAGTTTTCTTGCTGCGAGTGGTGGAGGTCTTGCGCTTGGACTTAGCGGGAGCATCGCTAGAGGCGACAACTCGATCGATAGGAGTTGCAACCTCGATAGGAGTTGCGACAGGCAAAGAGACGACGGCAATAATACTCGCGATCTCGATACCAACAGTGCAAGCGTCACGACCGAGCCGAAACTTCCCACTAACGACGAGATTGGCTTCGGGCACAAATAGCCGCTGGTAGATTTCGCTCGCACCAGTACTAAACAGCACTTTGATATCGCCGTCGATGGCAGTACCAGTCAACTTGTCACCATTAATTTCAGCGGTCAGGATAACGAGATTGGAAGTAGTAGAGTTCATGAGTAGTCTCCAAAGGTAGGGTAAGTGGATATTGAAAAGCTAGTAAGCAACAGCAAAGTCGCACACTTGCAAATCCCAAACAGCAACAACAGGCTTAAAGGGCGCAGTCGAACCATCAGGCAGTGGTTCAAAAGTCAGCTCGCCAGTGACGGCGATCGTGTCGCCTTTACGGATGACTTGGGCAGCATCGACGAAGGCATTGCTAAATTTGACCGCAAACCAATCTTTTCCGTCACTAGTTGGCACTGCTAGGGCAGCTTCGAGGATCGAACTATCATCGGGTAAGCACTTAGGAGCGCGACCGACTAAACCGGAAATGTTAACTAGCATGAGCGGATTCCTCCAAAGGATGGGTGAGTTGAAGCACTATTGCTTCAACTCAATTCGGCTTTGCCGATGGTTCTTACGGTCACTCCAGCAGCACATCAGCTAGAGTGACAATCTTGCTCCGAATGGGGCAAACGCCATAGTAATCGGCGTTCGCAAGTACCAGTGATTGCAATGCTTGATGTCTCAGTTCTGTAATCGAATATGCCGAATTAATCTGCTGGTGCAGGAGCATCAATCGTCGCTGGATACGAGTTTCAGTCTTAATAGGAGCAGTAATCTCGGTAAAGTTGAAGTCGATACAGCGACCTTCGATTCGGCTCTGCCGACGCTACGCGAACGAACGACCGAACTTGTCGAATTTGCAAATATAGCCCTCGTAGTTCCAATATCGGTGTGGTGGTAGACCGTGGCGACCTTCGCGCAAAGAAGCGACATCACCTAACCGTCCGAACAACTTTTTTGCATACTGTAGAGCGAGATCGCTTGCAACTTTATCAAATATATAAAATGCTGTATATTCGATCGAACAGGTGAATTTAAAGCTGACTTCGGCAACTTTAAACTTTCTAAGATTGGGTTGATTCATATCGATCGGGTATAGAAAAAGCCCAAAGGCATTTTGAGTTTAAAAAGATAGCGACGATCTCAGTTGAGATCGTCGCTAAGTCAAGTTGAAACAAAGTCTAGGGTAGCTAAATCAATGATTGTCATCGAAGAATCATCGTCTGTGTAACTATCGATAACTTCGCGGATTGTTTTGTAGGCGTATTCTCCGTATGAATCGGTAAGAGCGTTAAGTTTATTAAGCAGTTGGTTGGGCGAACAAACAATCTTGTTAACTAGGCGTTGGCGAGATTCGCGGTGATTAAGGCGTAGCACTAAATACGAACGCATATTTTTTATGGGGGTGAGTTAATCGGGTTGTATAGTGGTGCGCTTGCGCGATTGATATCAGCCGCAGCAAAGAATACCGATCCAGACCGGATCGGCTGGCTACGCGATGGCAATTAAAGATCGATCTTTAATTGTTTAGATTTACAATCATTACCAAATTGTTCTTTGAGCCAGCGATCGGCATTGATTAAAGACATAATAATTTGACTCCAATTCTCCCGATCTAGCTCGTCGATTCCATACTGGTCATAGTATCGATTGAGTAGTTTACCAGCATTAATGATTGAAGTACCAGCATCGAAGGCGATACCCTCCATCTTTTTGTTGACAGCAAATTTAGTAGCACTATTACTGCGTTTCCAGAAGATAGAGCACCAAATTCTTTGTCGAGCCGCCAATAGTTCGTAGGCGATCGTCATCTCTAGACCCGCCAAGATTAGCAATTGATTATTTTGATATTCTGGAAATTTCTTTAAATACTGTAAACTCGAACCAACTCCTGCTGTGGATGAATACATGATTACCTCTATTAATAAAAATACCTGCGAACTCCTCCAGAGTTCGCAGGTAAGAACGGTCGATGGGGCAGATGGCTAGAATGGGATGTCAGCTTCGTCCTCACCATCATCGGTAGTAAGGGTTTGGACTGGCTCAGGGGAGGCAGGAGCGATCTGGGCAATGGGCTTGGCGGCGGCGAGTACTGCGTTACTTACGGGGATATCCAGCAATTGAAATACGCGATCGGCCAGTTCGTCGTTGCGACCCAGAAAGAAGTTCGTCCAGTCATCCATCGTGGGCTTGGTATGACTGGCAACCTTACAAGCAGGTGCTTTCTGACCGTTACCCGCCAGCTCGCGCGTGACTTCAAACTCGAATACGCACAAGGCGTTAAATTCGAGGGTCTTCGGACGTGCAGAGATGCCGTTAGCTTGGGCATGACAAGTAGTTATCTCTAGGAGCAACTGCTGATAGTGGAACGAGAAAGTCGCTTGGGTAGCACCTTTGGCGATGTACTGGAAGGGGATTTCGTGCAGGGGGCAATTGTCGCCATCGAGCAATAGCACTTCAAAGATCTGGATGTTAGAGACACCAGCTTGACCTTTGAATTCACTGTATTTTCCAAGCAGTTCCAACTCGGAGCTACCGTTTTCGCCTTTGACACTTCGAGCCGCTAGCAGTGCCGACTTGGGTATTACAAGCATTCGAGGCTGGCGAAATATCAAGCCCTTCTCGATCGCGCCACTAGAGAAGGTATAGCTATCCAAAGTTTCGGGTACATTTAGCCAGCTTGCTTTTCCCATTTGTTCGAGGCTGACGAAGAACCCACATTCGCCAGGATTTTCACCTCGGAGGCTTTGAATGTATGGGAGCTTGGCATTGGGATTGCAATATTCGGGTGAGGCAAAGCGATCTCGGACTGGTTGAGTAGTCATGATAAAAATTCCTAAATATAATGAATCGGTCAGATGGATACGGCTCTGCCGAGGACACGCAAAAAATAGCTCGCAGATCGAGGGATCTGCGAGCTATTGTGAGTCGATAAGTACTAAATGAAGAACTCGTAGTAAACTTCGAGAATTGCTTCAGCAACTGAAAATTGGCGACATTCAAACTCACCAGAACGCAAACAGATGAAGTGGTGGTAGGCAGAAGTTACAAGATCGAACATAGTGGTTTCTCCTGGAGATCTAGAGATCGAACGACTTAACGCTCATCTAGATTCGGCTTTGCCGCTGCACTGTCAATTAGAACCGAGGGCTGTCGATCGTCTCTTCCAAAATGAGTTGAATGTGCGTCGAGCGAAGCCGAATCGCTCCAAACTCGTTCGGCTCCGCCGATAGATCGCTCGGATGATTGGGCATTATAACTACTACTGGCTTCAAGCCAAAACACATTGTATTCAATCAAATAATTCACTTCTAATTGACTCCTGTAACTGAGGAGTCAGATAGATGCTGATGCTCAAAAATTAGGGTCAATGACAATATCTACCAGCCTCCCTTCGTCCGCATCAATTGTCTCTTGTCGCGATCGGCTTTGGGTGGTAATGCCCCAGGCTAACTCAGAATTAATGCAACTGCGCCCTATTGGTGGCAGTGAAGACCAAATCTGTGCGGTTTATCAACTGTTAAAAGAGTTAGACCCGATTACCTCGGCGGAATTTCCTCTTCCCAATCCAGACACGATCGGCGATCGCACCTCATTTCAATTACTACTTGATGCGGCACGGCTGAATCTTCGGGCTGGAGCGAGTCCATTTCGATGTTTGGGTAAATTGTCGGTTTATCCACGTCCATATCAGTTGGTACCGCTGTTGATGGCTCTGAGACTGCCAACGGTACGGATGTTAATCGCTGATGATGTGGGAATTGGGAAGACGGTTGAGGCTGGTTTGATTGCGCGGGAATTGCTCGATCGACAGGAGATCCACCGGACTGTGGTTTTATGTCCGCCCCAACTGTGTCAGCAGTGGCAAAAGGAATTAAAACAGAAGTTTCAAATCGATGCGGTGGTGGTCAGATCTAGTACCGCAGCTAAGTTGGAGCGAGGATTACCTAGTGGCAAACATATCTTTGAGTATTATCCGCACATTATCGTTAGCTTGGACTATGTGAAGTCCGATCGACATCGAGTGAGTTTCATGGCGCACTGTCCCGATTTTGTAATTGTGGATGAGGCGCATACTTGTAGCAACAGCAGTGCGGATGGTTCGGCGCAACAGCAGCGGTATCGATTGATTGAGGAAATTGCCCGACAGGAAAAACGCCATCTGGTTCTACTCAGTGCGACTCCCCATAGTGGGATTGAAACTGGATTCTTGTCGTTGATTAGCTTGCTCAAGCCTGAATTTGGCAAGATCGATCTGAGTAATTTCGCGCTCTCAGAACGGGCAGAATTAGCTAAATATTTCGTGCAGCGGCGGCGGGGTGATATTAAGCAGTGGTTGGGGGCGGAAACACCATTTCCCGATCGAGATTCGACGGAGGTTAGTTATCAACTCTCCAAGCCTTATCAGCAACTATATAGCGAGGTGTATGACTTTGCGCGGAATTTAGTCAAAACTACCGATGGTTTGAGTAAAGCCAAGCAGCAGGGGCGATATTGGTCGGCATTAGCTATTCTTCGGTGCGTGATGTCTTCTCCAGCAGCGGCGATCGCGACTTTGGGCAAGCAAATTGAGAATCGGACGCTGGCGGGGATTGAGGAGATCGACGATGAGTTGATGAGTACCTATATTTACGATCGCACGGAGCAGGAGCAATGTAGTGATGCGACTCCACCGATCGAGATGCAGGCGCAAGAGGGCGAACGCCGGAAGTTAAGGCAGTTTCTCAAGGATGCTGGAGCAATTTCACCCAAGGACGATCGCAAGTTGCAGACGACGATTGCTTGGGTAAAGGCGCGGCTGGATGAGGGGTTAAATCCGATCGTTTGGTGTCGTTATTTGGCTACGGCTAAATATGTGTCCGAACAGCTTACGCAAGAATTAACGAAAAAGAAATCGTCTCAGGTGCGGATTATTGCGATTACGGGCGAACAGTCGGAAGACGAGCGCGAGGAACGGTTGGCAGAATTGGCAACTTATCCGCAGCGGGTGATGGTAGCAACCGACTGTTTGAGTGAGGGGGTAAACCTGCAAAATCACTTCCAGGCGGCGATTCACTACGATCTCCCGTGGAATCCGAATCGGTTGGAGCAGCGGGAAGGGCGGATCGATCGATATGGGCAAGCCGCACCAGTAGTTAAAACCTGCCTGCTGTATGGGAGCGATAATAAAATCGACTTGGCGGTATTGGATGTATTGATTCGCAAGGCGGTATCGATTCGGAAAACCTTGGGGATTACGGTACCTTTACCGATCGATAGCAGTACGATTCAGACGGCGATCTTCAAGTCGCTATTCGAGCAGCCCAGTAGCGTTCAACAACTCTCGCTGGATCTGTTTCAAGCTGGTTCCCCTGTGGCTGAAGTCCATAGCCGTTGGGATAAAGCGGTCGATCGCGAGAAGCAATCTCGGACTAAATTTGCCCAACAGAGCATTAAACCAGGTGAAATTGACACGGAATTACAAGCAGCCAATCGGATTCTCGGTAGTAGTGAGGATGTCGAACGTTTTGTCCGTACTGCTTGCGAACGGTTGGGGAATTCCCTCAAGCGGGAGAAGAAATATTGGGTAATGGCGACACCACCTCAGTGTCTGAAATCGATCGTCGAAAAGATTGTAGGCGACAAACCGCTCCAAATGACGTTTCAATCATCGCCGATCGATGGAGTGGAATACATCGGACGCAATCACCCGATCGTGGAAAGATTGGCAAGCTTTCTATTAGAGGAAACTTTGACGGATAAGCAGAACCCGACGGCGGCGCGATGTGGCTATGTGATTACCGATCGCGTGAAGGTGCGGACTAATTTACTGCTGTTGCGATTGCGGCACCTAATTGGGGATCTTGATGCTGGTGGTATTAGTACGCCGCCGTTAATGGCTGAGGAATGTATCGTGGCTGGTTTTACTGGTGCGCCCAGCAATCCGCAATGGTTATCGCCGGAAGCAGCGTTGGAACTGTTGCAGAGTGCGGAAGCAACTGCTAATGCTACTGATGGGCAAAAGCAGCGGGAAGTGAAGGATTTACTCGATCGATATCCAGAGTTATCGCCAGATCTGGAAATCTTGGCGCGGGAACGGGCTGAGGAGTTAGGAGATACATACGCCAGAATCAGGGCGATTACTAAAGGCAAGCGATCGATAGTTCATCCCCAAATGCCGATGGATTTGTTGGGATTGTTGATTTTGACTCCAGGATAAACCGGAGATCCCCCCAGCCCCCTTCAAAAGGGGGAGCCGGAACCGGAATTAAGCGAAGAGCCTAAGCCGAAGCTATTCTTAGTCCCCCTTTTGAAGGGGGATTTAGGGGGATCTCCACCTACGCCGCAGTCCAACACGCTTAATCTGTTTGCTCCGCTTGGAGATGAGATCCCCCTAGCCCCCTTCAAAAGGGGGAACCGGAACGGGAACGAGATCTCTAGATTGAATCATTTTTTCACTATCAGGAATAACCCCGTGCAATCTACCACCACTCGCCCCTACCAATTTGAAGGAAATCTGTTTGTTTCCGACATCACCCAGGATCTAATCTCCAACGATTTTAAAGGTCAATTACCGCAAGACTTTCAACTCGATGAGAAGGCTAAATTAGCTGATGAAATTGCCGCAGCTTGGGCGATCGCTAAAGCAAACTGGGCAGCTTTCCAACAATCATTAGATCGCCTTCCGGCTGATGATGTGGCTACTACCGTCACGCGAAATAAGTGGGCGATTCCACTATTAATGTGTTTGGGTTATGCGCCAATCTTGACGAATGCTGAGACGATCGATAATCAGAGTTATGCGATTTCTCATCGGGTGGAGGAAGGGGAGGCTAAACCACCATTGCATATCGTCGGTTGTCGGGTGGGATTGGAAAAACGTCCGCCTAGTGGTACGCCGCGCATCTCCGCTCATGGATTGATGCAGGAATATCTCAACCGCACGGAGCATCTGTGGGGGGTGGTGACGAATGGTTATCAATGGCGACTGTTGCGAGATTCTAATTTGATTACCCGTTTGACTTATGTAGAATTCGATCTCCAGCAGATTTTGAATGGGGAAAACTTCGCCGAGTTTGGGTTATTTTATCGCCTGTTTCATCGATCGAGATTACCGCAAGGAATGGATGATGCGGATAAATGTCTGTTGGAATATTACCACCAACAAACCTTGCAACAGGGCGGACGGGTAAGGGATAAACTGCGAGATGGGGTGGAAAGTGCGATCGAGCGATTAGGTAATGGTTTTCTCGAACATCCTAAAAATGATGAATTACGGGCAAAATGTGAGAGTGGAGAAATTAAGGCGACAGAATTTTATCGTCAACTATTGATGTTGATTTATCGTCTACTATTTTTGATGGTGGCGGAAGCGCGTGAGATGTTGACTGATGAAGATCCAGAAAAGCGGCGAATTTATCAGGAATATTATAGTGTCGATCGATTGCGCCGAATGTCGGAACGACCTTTATTTCAGAGCGAAGGGTTTCAAGATTTATGGTGTGGCTTATTAGTTACATTTAAATTATTCGATGAAAATTGGCGGGGTAAAGTTCTTGGCTTATCTCCATTAAATGGCGACCTGTTTGGCTCTAGCAAATTAGAATATATTGAAAATTCTAAAATAGATAATTATGATTTACTTCTGGCGATTCGCAGTTTATCTGTTTACGAATACAAGGGTAAAAATGGAAAAAATAAACAAATTAGACGAATTAACTACGAGGCTTTCAACGTCGAAGAAATCGGCTCTACTTATGAAATTTTGTTGGATTTTTGCCCACAAATTTCGACTAGTGAAGTTCTCAAATTTCAATTAATTAAAGGTAGCGAACGTAAGTCTACAGGCTCATATTATACACCACCAGAATTAGTCGCACAATTAATCAAAACTACCTTAGATCCAGTAATCAATGAAAAGTTAGTCAATCTAAATACTATTTCCGAAAAAGAAGCCGCACTTTTGTCAATTACAATTTGTGATGCTAGTTGTGGCTCAGGACATTTCCTACTTGCAGCCGCTCGTCAACTAGGGAAAGCATTGGCACAGGTACGCACAGGAGAACATCAACCAGGACGTAAACATATTCGCAAAGCCACTCGTGATGTGATTCAAAACTGTATCTATGGCGTGGATCTAAATCCTCTGTCTGTGGATTTGTGTAAGGTGGCTTTGTGGATTGAGGGGTATAACAAGGGTTATCCGTTGAGCTTTTTGGATCACCGGATTAAATGCGGGAACTCTTTGGTAGGGGTGATGGATTTGGACTGTCTCAAGGAGGGGATTCCTGAAGGAGCGTATACGGCAGTGACAGGGGATAATAAAGCCGTTGCGACTAAGTTGAAGAAGCGAAATAAGGAAGAATGCAAGCAACTCGGACAGCAAAACTTCTTCGATACTCCAGTTATCCAAGCAGAACGCGATCGCTACACCCAGAATGCCAGTGAAATTGGTTTAACCTCAGAAATCACAGCCAGCGATGTTCGTGCCAAGCAGGAGCGATATCGAGCCAGTCGTCACGACTCCTCATGGTATCGGGATTACACGCTGTGTAATCTATGGACGGCGGCGTTTTTCATGCCGTTGGTGAGCGATTTGTTGCCTACGACTGAAACTCTATACAGGTTGATGTCAGAGGCTCCCAGCCAAGGTGTCCAAGAGATTGCGGATACAGTTAATAAACTGGCGGTGGAGAAGTTCTTCTTTCACTGGTGTCTGGAGTTTCCAGAAGTGTTTCAAGATGGTGGCTTTAGCTGCATTTTAGGGAATCCACCGTGGGAGCGAATTAAATTGCAGGAGAAGGAGTTCTTTGCAGCTCGTGATGCGGAGATTGCTAATGCTCAGAATAAAGCAGTCCGCGAACGACTGATTAAACAATTACCGCTCAATAATCCCGAACTGCTCGAAGAGTTTGAACTTGCTAAATATGATGCTACCGCTCAGGGGCGATTTGTACGCGGTTCGAGTCGCTTCACTTTAACAGCGGTAGGCGATATCAATACTTACAGCATTTTTAGTGAGACTGCGAGAAGGCTGATTGCGCCTACTGGGAGAGCAGGAATTATCGTACCTACGGGTATCGCTACGGATGACACCTGTAAAAAGTTCTTTGGCGATTTGGTACAAAATCAGAATTTAGCCGCTCTTACAGACTTCGAGAATCGTGATGGTTTATTTCCAGAGATAGATCGCCAAATTAAATTCTCTCTTCTCATCACTACAAAGCAACCTACCCCCGCAACTAAATTCTCCTTTTTCCTTACCCATCCCCGTCAATTAGAAGATAAACAGCGCGTATTTACCCTTACGCCTCAAGATATTGCCCTAATTAACCCTAATACTCTGACTTCTCCAGTATTTCGGACTCAGGCTGATGCGGAATTGACCCGCAAGATTTACCAAAGAGTACCAATTTTAGATAATGAGCGCACACAGGTTAATCCTTGGGGCATCTCATTTATGACGATGTTTCATATGTCGAATGATAGTGGTTCATTTCAAGGTAGTAAATCATCTGATGCTTTACCGCTATACGAATCCAAGATGCTACATCAGTTCGATCATCGATGGGCAACTTATGAAAGATTGGATGTTCGTGATGCGTCATTGAATGAGAAACAAAACACCGATTTTCAAGTTACTCCCCGTTACTGGGTGGATAAGCAAGAGATAGACAATAAGCTGGCTGGAAAATGGGATAAACAGTGGTTACTGGCGTTTAGAAAAATCACAAAGGCTGTTAATGAGCGAACAGCTATTTTTACATTGCTACCCATAGCCGCATTAGGTGATAGCGGACAGTTAATGCTAGTAAAGATAAGCAAACCAAATTTAGTAGCTTGTCTACAGGCTAATTTGAGTAGCTTGGTGTTTGATTTCGTTACTCGTCAGAAAGCAGGGGGAACTAACTTTAACTTTTTCATTGTCAAACAACTTCCTGTTCTCCCCCCAGAATCCTACACACCCCAAGACATCGAATTCATCAGCAGTCGCGTCCTCGAACTCGTCTACACCGCTTGGGATATGCAGCCCTTCGCCCAAGACATGGGTTATCAAGGCGCACCATTTGTGTGGAACCCAGAACGTCGTGCCATCCTCCGTGCGGAACTCGATGCCAAATACGCCAAACTGTATGGTTTAACCCGCGATGAATTGCGGTATATCCTCGATCCTAGCGATATCTATGGGGCAGAGTTTCCCAGTGAGACTTTCCGAGTATTGAAGAACAAGGAGATGAAGGAATACGGCGAATATCGCACTCAGCGGTTGGTATTGGCAGCGTGGGATGAAATGGAATCGGGGGAAATTGCTCAGTGACACAAGGGCAGTTGAAGACTTCCAAATGATAGCTGTTCCTTGCGATCTTGAACCCGTGTCCAAATGTTCAAAAATTAATTAAATTAGAGAAGAATGAAAATAGACAACGAAGTACTTGAGCGATCGCTGGAAATATCAAAAAGAAGATTCAACGCACATGACACCATTTCTATCGTGACTTTTCTAAGCAGAATTTCTGAGAAAGAAAAATATTTTGATAATTTATCTTTAGCACAAAGTTCTCGCATTGAAAACACTAATTTTGATCGACTATCCCTTGTTAATGCAGAATTATTTCAGATATCATATTCTTCAGTTCTATTTACTAATGTAAATCTCTCTAGCTCAAATTTATGCTGGAATCGGTTTAGCAATTGTCAAATTATTAACTCTAATTTGCAAGGTGCTTATCTAAGAGGAGCGGTACTAGAAAATACACTTCTGAGCGAGTGTAATCTATCAGATGCTAATTTGATAGATGTAAACATGCAATCTGCACAGTTAGAAAATGTCAACTTGCATAATGCATTTTACAGCAATAAATCTATTTTCCCTATAGGTTTCTCCCCAGACAATGAAGGAATGATCTTCGTCGATTCTGAAAAAGAGGTTTTCGATGCTTTTTCAAGTATTCCATTCATACATCAAATTGACATTAACAATGACTTATTAAACAAAGAAGATTGTTATGACGAAGAAAAATCTATAGAGATAGCTTTAACCGATACTTATAAATTATTAAAAAATACTGAAAAAAATTCAATAAAGGAACTGAGCATCGATCGCTTTCTTGGCGAAGTTGAAATGTCTGGAATCCATACATTTGCATCTTACAAAGCTGTTGGTAAGCACTTGGATTTCTACCTATGGCTATGTGGTGTATTAAGATACAGTTTTTCTGGCAAAATTCCTGGATGCTGGACTGTATTTCGCTCGAAAGAATATTTAAAATCAACTTTTAAAATTGAAGATGACTTGAAGGAGCAAATATTAAAAGCAGAAGAGTTAATACAAAAATCTCCTATATTGCCTGTAGGAGATACAATTAAACCTTTGAGTGGTAATAAATTTAAGGGGCTATGGAGATACCGGATTGGAGATTTTAGGATCGTGTATTATCCGTGCAAGCAAACAAGAAATATTCTGATAGCAACACTCTCAAACAGAGGAGAAGTATACTCAAGAATGAGATCTTTGAAGGAATATAAGAAAAGTTTAGAAAACCATAACTTAAAATGAATATTGCCAGTTTTAATAACTCCGTCCATCGATCGGTACGCCAGATTCGCTCGATATCTCATCTAGCGATCGATGGTGTTTTCCAGAACTTTTGGATTCTTGTCGAGTTCTAGCCTCTTTCTCGGAGATTTCCTTGAGAGACTGGATGAGAATAGCAGGATCTTTGTCAGTTCTGAGTAGATCGAATAAAGACTCTCCATTGAGAATATTACGATGTATCAGTTTGTCCATTCGCTCAATGTTCATTCCCTTCACGCGATTGGCAATACTGGATAATTGCCGGATACGTGTAATAATAAACTCTTGTTTTGGCTCATTACCATCCAGCCAAGCATAAGCAATAGGACGAGTAACTCCAAGTATGACAGCCAAATCGGACATACTAACACCAAATACATCGCGAATATTGGCAACGTGTTCTGCGGGAGAGCGAGTGTCGCTCGAAGGCGCAAAATGGATATTCAAAGTATCGAGCATGAGAAAATAAGTTTGAGGATGTCTATCAACAAATTGCGGAATCGATCGATCGTTAGCTTGCCACTCTGCCAGCTAATCGCTCTTGAATTTGCATCTGAAAACTAGCAGCCACCTCCTCAATTTCTTCTGAAGACATCACATTCCCAAACTGCTCGTTTAGCAGATCGATAAACTTATTGTGACTGCCTGGATATAGGGCTAGCTCCATTACCTTGTCCAAATGAATACCCCAATCAGGCCCCGCGCTGATATCACAACCACACTCTTCCTCTAATCTAGCCATCTCACGGGCTTCCTCTTCAGTAATTTGAAATCTCATAATTTCCTCCATTCCTCTATTTAATTATCTACATTAGTCTCTGTACGCCGATACCATTCAAAATAAGTCAAATTATCTTTTTCTGCATCAGCACCCCCGTCGATCAGCCCCATTTTGCGATAAAACACCTCCGCATTAGGTAAAGAGTGCAACCCTACCAGCCCTCCATAATTTAACTCTTCACTACGGAGCCGAGCAAACCGGAGTAAAGCTCCACCCACCGCTCGAAATCCATTCACATCAGGGTTCAAGACGCGATTCCACGGTGCTGTTGCCAGTGAATGAACATAGACCAGTCGGCGCGTCGGCTCGATTTGCGATCGATAGCCCCGTGTCTGAATCAACATCATTCCTTGAGTCAACTGCTCGCACTCGATCGCATAGCCTTCATATAGTCCCATCCCACCAGCTAGATAAATTCGTTGTTTCTGCTCCCAATCCCAATATTGGTCTTCATCTGCGGAAGTTCTCAGTCGTTCCCGCCAGACTATTCTGAAATCATCTAAATGCTTTGTCGTTAACGGAACTAATGACCCTACTACCGAGGCGGCATCTCGCACCCGAATTAACCGTACTTCATCCCCATCGCTCGTCAAATCGCTCATACAGCTAAATTCAAATCACTACAGACCTTTCTGGCGATCGATGCCATCCAACCAGGTAAAAGATCGAGATCTTGGAGGAGGTCTTGTTTCACATCATCAGGCAGCTTTGCCCGCATTAGAGCGATCGTATCTGGAGCAGACGCGATCGCTTTATCTAGCCATAAAACCGCTGCCACAAACTGCCCACCTGGACGATCTGCCCAAGCAATCGCCTTCTGACTAACGTGCTGGAGATAAACCTTCCGGTTGCCCACTTGCACTGTTTTAGTCTTACCACTACTGATATAGGACGGTCTCGCAGGTACGGCATTCGTCAAGCCCAGAGCATTGGCAACTGCAATGCCATTGGGCATTAATTGAATTTGGTCGCGTCTACTAATCGCTTTAACCGTTGCATCCAAATTCGGTGGTGCAGAACCCTGCAAAATTTTGCTCTGGCGGGGAAAGTCATAAAAACCACGCCCGATTCGCCGCAGCTTGCCACTGACAACCAATCTAGATAATGCTCGATCGATCGCCGCACGACTACCCAAATCGAGGAAATCTTTGGGCGTAAATACCCCATTTCCGCGACCTCGTACTCGAACTTTGTCCATAACTCGATCTGCTGTACTCTTCATGGCTACTGAATTAAAGCGATCTCTTATGTCAGAATAATACCGTATTTTTGGAGTCAGTGGCAAGCGTGGAATTACGGTCTATCTGCTATCCAAGCTACCATTTTGGTCACTTTAGCCTGTGGTCGTGGGCATATTAGGACTACATCGCTACAATAAGCCTCCCATGCTCGATATCTTCGCCCTCCGCAACCAAATTATCGACGACTATCACCGCTACATTGAGAGTTTCCTCAATATCAAGGATAAAAAGGTCAAGACATTCGTCGATGAAGAATTAGCTAAGGGCGAACTGTGGCAAGATCCTCTGATTCAACTCAACCCAGCTTATCAAAAGGGTGCGAGTATCAATGAGTTAATCGATCGAGATATTCTCCATCCCGACTGTGGTAAATACTTCCACGGGTACCAGTTTTATCAGCACCAAGCTCAAGCCTTCGTCGCCGCTCAAAGTCAACAGCCCTACGTGCTGACAACCGGAACGGGTTCAGGTAAGAGTCTGAGCTACGTCGTCCCAATTATCGATGACATTCTCCGTAACCCAGAGATTAAGGGAGTACGGGCGATTTTAGTCTATCCGATGAATGCCCTGATTAACTCCCAGAAAGAGGAGTTTGATAAATTCATCAAAAAAGTTACTAACTCTCCCATCCGCGTCGAACAATATACCGGACAAGAGAGCCTGGAGCGCAAAACCGAGATTCAAAATAATCCACCCCAGATTATCTTGACTAACTACGTGATGTTGGAATTGATGCTGACTCGCGTACATGAAGCCGAATTCGTCAAGTCAGAGGATCTAAAATTTTTAGTCCTCGACGAACTCCACACATATCGCGGGAGACAAGGTGCTGATGTCGCCATGCTGGTGCGGAAGCTCAGACAGCGGAGCGGACGAGATCTGCTGTGTATCGGGACTTCAGCAACTATGTCTACCGAAGGCGACAGACAGCATCGCCGTCAAACCGTGGCGGGTGTGGCGAGTAAGCTCTTTGGGGTGGAGGTGACAATGGAGAATGTCATCGATGAAACCTTGGTGCGGGCAATTAAACGTCCTACCCCGACGACTAAAGAGTTGCGGGATTCTGTTCTAGCTGTCTTACCAGGGGAGATCGATCGCACTCTGGATAAGTTTCAAGCTCATCCCCTTAGTGCATGGATAGAGATGAATTTTGGCTTAAAGGAAGAGTCATCTGGATTGGTTCGCCGTCAACCCATTTCACTCACGGATGGAGCGCAACAATTAGCGGAAATTACCCAGCTAGCGATCGAGAAATGTACCGAAGTTCTCCAAGAGATGTTTCTGTGGGGTAGTAAAACCAAGGGATTAGCATTCCGGCTGCATCAATTCATCGCCCAAGGGGGTAGTGTCTATTCCACTCTCGAACGTGCCGAACCCCGCTTCCTCACTTTAGAAGGACAATATACGACGACTAATGATCGATTGCTCTATCCGTTGGTCTTTTGTCGGGAATGCGGACAGGATTATTATGTGGTCAAATTTGATCGAGACAGAGAATTAATTACGCCATTATTACCCAACTCGATCGATGCTGACAATGATTCAGAAACCATTTGTGAAGGCTATCTCACTCTCGACGAGCCAGAATTATGGAGTGCAGAACATTTAGATAGTTTGCCCGATAGTTGGTTTAAGGAAACGAAAAGGGATGGGCGAGTATTAAAGAAAGAACACGAAAAATATAATCCCCAGCAATTGTTTGTCAACCCGAATGGGACGATTGCTCTCACTGGCATCGGGAATGGTCATGAAAAGCCAACACCCTGCTGGTTTGTGCCTCGTCCATTTAAGATTTGTCTGAACTGTAAAGTCGTTCACAACGGACGCAAGAATGAATTTACCAAGCTCTCGCGCTTGAGTAGTGAAGGTAGAAGTACCGCAACTACCCTGTTATCAATTTCCACCGTCAGCAAACTGAAAGCATCTCTAGACGCAGACTCAACCGCAGCCAAAGTTCTCAGCTTTACCGATAATCGTCAAGATGCTTCCCTCCAAGCCGGACATTTTAATGATTTCGTTCAAACGTCCTTCCTCAGAGCGAGTTTGTATGGAGCACTAAAAACCTCAGGAGCACTAGATCAGAGCCAAATAGCTGCGGCGGTAGTCAAGCAGATGGGTTTAGCTCAAACAGATTACGCAGAACAACCTGCTGAGTTTGGGGTGGGGAAGAAAAGAAATGAAGAGGCTTTCACCCAATTAATTGAGTATCGATTGTACGAAGATCTACGTCGTGGTTGGCGGATCGTTCAACCTAATTTAGAGCAAAGTGGATTATTGCAGATTAATTATTTAGAGCTAGATTTAGCTTGTGCAGATACAGGTTTATGGCTAAAACATAGCGATCCAATCTTACTCAAAGCCACACCTGAAGAGCGGTATCGAGCAATTTTACCGTTACTTAATCTACTCCGAAAAGAGTTAGCGATCGATGCTAAATTTCTCCAAGCTGATGGGATTGATGAACTCAAACGCAAGGTCAATCAAGCCCTCAAGGAACCGTGGACGATCGGTGAAACCGAAAATCTCCCCTCAGCATCTTGGGCGAGTCTCACTAAAGGCGAACCGAGAGATCGGACTAAAAATAAAGTCAAATTAACAGCTACTAGTAAAATTGGTAAATTCCTCCGCTCTCCCGCTGCTTGGTCGTGGTTAAATCAGTCACTTAAACCTGATGATTACGATCGACTAATTCACAATTTAATTAATGCTCTATGCGATTCAGGTTATCTCACTCAAGAAGGAACTGATGTCCAACTGCGGAGTGATTCGATCGTTTGGCAAGGTTGCAAGCTCGATCGAATTGCACCAGATTTACTAGAGAACAGATACTCAGCTATAGAACAAGTCGAACATCGCCCAGTTAACAAATTCTTCCAAAAGTTCTACATCGAAACTGCTGCCCAAATTCGTCACATGTGCGGACGCGAACATACCGGACAAGTCCCCAATTACCTTCGCCAAGAACGAGAAGAGGAGTTCCGCCAAGGTAAACTCGCCACCCTGTTCTGTTCTCCCACGATGGAACTAGGCATCGATATTTCTGACTTGAGCGTGGTGCATCTGCGGAATGTCCCGCCCTCACCTGCCAACTATGCCCAACGCAGCGGTAGAGCCGGAAGAAGCGGACAAGAAGCAATGGTCATCACCTACGCCGCCGCAGGAAGCGGACACGACCAATATTTCTATCGTCACCAAGCCGCAATGGTCGCCGGAGCGGTTGCGCCACCTAAGTTAGAACTCGCCAATCAAGATCTGATTAAATCCCACATCTACTCAGTCTGGCTGGGATTAGCTGGAGTGCAATTTGGCGACTCGATGAATCAGATCCTGGATCTAGAACAACCCAAATACCCACTCAAGGAGAATCTCCGCACCCAGTTAGAACGGATGGGTCAGCCTATATTCCACCATAATTGCGTTAACGCCACTCGATCGATCCTCGCCGATACTTTTTGTCAAACAGACCTAAATCGCGTCTCCTGGTACAGTCCAGAGTGGTTAGAGCGAACGATTGGCAATGCCCTAAATGAGTTTGACAATTCATGCGATCGCTGGCGCAAGCTCTATGATGATGCAGTTACCCAGATGACTGAAGCACAAAGAGTTCTCCAGAAAGTCACCGCTGGAAATGAAGCTAAAGAGGAGAAAAATCGAGCAGATCGATCGTTCCAAGAAGCCAAGCACCAAATCGATCTCCTCGTCGGACAAGGTGCGGGTAAAAACAATAGCCAGTTTGAATTTTATCCCTATCGCTACTTCGCCTCCCAAGGATTTCTGCCTGGTTTCAATTTCCCCCGTCTCCCGATTTACACCTATCTCCCCACTGGCAAAGATCGCGGCGAATATATTTCTCGTCCCCGTCATTTAGCCATTCGAGAAATGGCTCCCCAAAATATCCTCTACTACGAGGGTAATAAATTTAAAGTCGATCGCACCAAACGCTATACCCAAGGCATTGACAGCCGTTATCAAACGCTAGTTATTTGCGATCGCTGTGGCTATTTTCATCCTAAATTAATCGATGTCTGTGAAAATTGTGGCAATAAACCAACTAGCGATCGCAGTGGCAAACCCGCTGTCATCATGAGAGCATTGGAAATGGATACAATGTTCGCCAGACGGAAGGAGCGAATCACCTGCGATGAGGAAGATCGCCTCAAAAATGGTTATCAGATTAGTACCTGTTTCCAGTTTACCGATGGACGAAAAGAAGTAGCTACCGTGATCGCCGCTGACGGCACACCATTACTCCGACTTACCTATGGCGAAACTGCCAATATTATGCGAATCAATCGCGGTTTGCGAAGCGAAAAAGGCAATGGTTTCAGACTCGATCCCACTAGCGGACAATGGGAACCACCAACTAATAAAACCGACCTACAGACGAATATTCAAGCCGATATTCATCTCACCGTCAAAGCGACTACCAATCTACTCTCGATCGAACCATTAGATCTACCAGAACACGAGCGAGAGTCATTCATCACAACCTTCCAATACGCCTTAGAGCGATCGATTCAAACAGTCTACAAGCTCGAACAATCGGAACTAGATTCCGAACGACTGGGGCAAAATAGCGATCGCCTATTATTCTGGGAAGCCGCTGAAGGTGGCGCAGGAGTTCTCTCCCAAATCCTCGAAGATCCCCAATCCTTCCAAAAATTAGCAGTATCAGCATGGGAAATCTGCCATTTTAAAGAACATAAAGACAATTGTGCTCAAGCTTGTTATGAATGCCTGCTCTCCTACGGTAATCAATGGGATCATCCCCTCTTAAATCGCCATACAATTGAGAATTTCTTGAATCGATTGCGCGGGAGTAAATTAGAGCGGCACTCGATCGGATTATCTCGCGAAGAGCAATATCAACAACTATTAGCCCAAACCGATCCCAATTCTGAGTTTGAACGGGTGGTATTAACAGCGATGTTCGATCGAGGGTTGAAATTACCCGATACTGCTCAAATGTATATTCCTGAAGCCAACTGCAAACCAGATTTTGTCTATAACAATGGTGTCAAAATTGCGATTTTCTGCGACGGTTCGGTTCATGATTCACCAGAACAAAAACGACAAGATAAGATCGATCGGGATAATTTGCAGTATGTAGTCGGTTACTCGGTGTTATCGATTCGGCAAAGCCGACGCGATGCGATCGGTTATGAAGAGGAGTTAGAGTTGGGATTGCAACATTTGGCAGCTCTATTGGCGTAATTCATAGCTGATAAAATATGCTTATAGCCAAGTAATAATTACTTGGGCATACTTTTGTCCGAGTTAATACAGTTTTCGCTCGACTAATGCAGTGCCCAGTAATTATTGGGCACTGCATTAATAACTATGAATAATTCGGCATCTTCGCACGATCCGTAGTAATCTCATCCACAATCGGATAGAGATAATCGGGATGAACCAGGTGCAGTGCCAACCAATAAGGATCGGGCGATCGCATACCCACTAGCCGATCGCAATAATAGAGATCGGCACTGCGGCGCAGATAACCGATGCGTAGGTCATGATGGCACACTTCGATGGCAATCTCACCATCTTTTACTCCTGGCACGTCGTCATAAACATCGAGCCAATTTAAGTTCAAGTGGATAAGATCGCAAACCCACTCTGGCTCTAGACCTTGGAGATCGGGCAGCGGTAACGGTTGAAAATAGTGGTGGGGAAGATCTCGAACGGCATCGCGGCACTCAGCGGTACTAGGGTGATGACTACGTGCTACTTTATCGAAGCTATTGCCACAGGAGAAGCGATTCTCCAGAGGAGAGGCTACGCCAACGGCATAGAGAGGACGTGCCAGCGGACAATCTAAGCAATTTGATGGTAGTGCTTTCATATTTCAATGGTTAATATCGATCCAATTTCAAGAGAATGAGTATTCATAACTTTGTTAAGCAATAGAAAAAGCCAGCAGTTAATTTGCTGGCTTGATGTTTGTCTAAGTTCGGCTTAAAGATTAACCTGTTGTCGTGGTAATATATAATCAATACAGAGATTCAATTGCTGAGTGTAAAGAGTCTAATTCACACTCATAATTTTTCACCGTTAATACTCAGATATTTTTCCGAGCCATTAAAATGAGCGAATTTGTATTGAAAATCACGAGCGTTCAAAGATTTATCGATCGCGATCTTAAGGGGTTGATATTAATACTGCGCGTCAGATTGGTAGTAGTCCTGGCGATCCAACATCAAGCTTTCCAAAAATTGCAAGTATTCTGCGGATTCGGGCGACTGGTCGGTGGGTAAATCGGCTTCGATGTCCATGATTGCTCCAGATAAATAAACGAGGTAGCGCAATCTTCACTTGCACTACCTCGTTTAAATGCGGCTATGCCGCCCAATAAATTAGTAAACTCCAATATCGGGATCGATCTCGATTGCCCGATGGCGATCGCGTGCTGCTCCTAAAACATCATCCAGGAAATCGCGTTTGAGCAAACTCCTTACGAAATATGCAGCAGCCAGATGGGGATCGAGATCGTTCGCGGAGCGTTCCCATAGGGAAATCGCTCGGTCATAATCAGCCAATGCCCCGCTCGGATCGCCCAGTTCATTATGCTTGAGCGTACCGCGATTATAAAGAGCCTCCGATTGAGTAGGATCGAGTGAAATCGCCATATTGTAATCGGCGAGGGCACCCTCAACATCCATTAGTTTGACGTTTTTTAGCAGTCCGCGACAGTTATAAGCCGCAGCGAAGGTAG
This sequence comes from Chamaesiphon minutus PCC 6605, assembly GCF_000317145.1. Taxonomy (GTDB): domain Bacteria; phylum Cyanobacteriota; class Cyanobacteriia; order Cyanobacteriales; family Chamaesiphonaceae; genus Chamaesiphon; species Chamaesiphon minutus. The sequence goes on from NC_020053.1 coordinate 41,527, forward strand.
GGTCGATCGAAATGGCCAGATCGTAATCAGCGAGCGCATACTCGACATCCCCCAACTCACCGTATTTAATCAACCCACGAGTGGTATAGACCGAGGCATCGCGAGGATCGAGCAGGATCGCCAGATTGAGATCCGCTAAGGCTCCAAGAATGTCACCCAATTGCTGATACCTAAGCAAGCCGCGATTGGCATAAGCAACGGCATAATCGGGATCGTAGCCAATGGCGGAGTCGAAATCGGCGAGCGCACCCTGGATATCTCCCAATCGCGCAAACTTAAACGAACCGCGATAGTTATAAGCCTTAGCATAGTTAGGAGCGAGACTTACGGCCCGGTCGTAAGCAGCTAAAGCACCGAAATCGTTCCCGATTTGAGATTGTCGATTGCCGAGCGTAATATAGTCATCAGGCTGAATAAAATAATTGTCTCGTTCTGAAGCTCGCTCTGACATATAGAGTAGATATAAAGACTATACAAAGGCTCGGTAGAGATCTAGACCGATTGGGAGATTTTGCTTCTGTATTTACTACAGGCTAATCTAACTAGATTTGAGAGTGATGCGATCTTATAACAATTTAACGATCGCAGATAACAAGCCCCAAATCGATAGATAGCAATCTCAATCTATCTCCTGATGGCAATACTAATTGTGGAGGAGCGGCACTCTCTCTGCGTGCTAGAGACTAAGGTTCCCATTTAGGAAGGCTAGATTCGGTCGAGACAAAATCGAATAAATGATAGGATTGTCATAATTAAAAAAGGTAAGTGTTAGACACTTACCCTCAAGAAAACAATTAGATCTCAGATTATAAATGTTGACGATTCGCTTTAGTAGTCAGGAGCACAAATCATGCGCCTGACGATGAAGGGGAAAAATGGCTCGCTCAATCAATTTACTCAGAAGGTCAAAAATAAGCATGGAGACGTTATCGAATATCCCAAAGTTAATGGCATTCGCGACCCCAATAATTCCAAACATTGGCGGTGGAAGCTAACGTGGAAAGAGAAAATCGACAATCGGTGGCTCACTCGTGGGCTTCGGGTCAAACCAAGTCAAGTTGCCAAAGTCCAGAAGTCAATCGCCAGAAATGTTGGGATCGAAGAGATTCGGGAGTTTTTAAGTTAAAATTTTAGGGTGTAATTACACCCTAAAAAACAGCCAAAAGTGGCTTGATATAGAGCTTATAGCTATTCTCAATAACTATAAATGCTTGTAATGCTCATGCTTACTTAATTTGGCAAATTTTTTAGAGTGTAATTACACCCTAAAAAATTGCTGTAAAAGGTACTAGCAAACAGCTATAGTTATTCTCAATAACTAAAAATATTAGTTCGGATATTGGTGCGATCCGAGTCTTTCAATCTGGATTGAGTCGAATCCCTAACTTCAGAGCCGGATTATTGACCCACCGATCCCCGACATGGGTGTAAATCGCTGTGGTCTTTGGATTGGCATGACCCAATAGATCTTGGACTTGCCGCAACGATGCCCCATTCTGAATCGCTAAAGTCCCCGCTGTATGCCGCAAGGAGTGCGCCGATAAAGTCCGTCCCTCCCCATGTTTGAGATCCAAAGCTTCGAGATAACTATCGACGATAAATCTAATCCCCCTTCTAGATAAGCGACGATCCTCACGGTCGGGGTCGATGTGATGGCGCGGATGATGCACGTTGATAAATAAAGGAGTAGCAGCCGCAGTACTAAATTTAGCCTGTCTTCTGGCGAGTAAATAACGATCGAGTACATCCACTAAGTCGGGAATCAGTGGCACCACCCGTTGTTGTCGCTTACTAGTTACCGTAATTCCTACCCCCGTGGGATCGCGGCGAATATCCCCCACATTCGCCCGATGCGCTTCCATCGATCTAACTCCTTCGAGGGTCATCAACCCCAATAGGAAACGGTCGCGGAGAACTTTGAGAGGGGTAGATTTCGCCAGTGGAGCTTGAAGGAATGTCTCCGCCTCAACCGCAGTCAAATAAGTAATCGAGTCAGCCGGATCGCCGCGTTGCTTGGGTGCTTTGACCCCCCAGACGGGGTTATGCGAAAGGAGACCGTATTCCATCGCAGCATCGTACATCCGACTGACAGCGACGAGTTTGAGGGAGATGGTGGCGGGTTTGTATTGCTGTTGGACTAAGTTGTGGCGGTAGATTTTAATCGCATCCCGCGTCACCTCTAGGGGCTGGAGCTGATTGACCTCACACCAGAGCAAGTACTGTTTTGCTTCGCACCAATAGGTACGGATGGTTTCGGCACTAGCACCGCCAGCAGCCACATCGAATTGGAGGAAGCTGGTAAATGCGGCAATTAAGGGATTGGCATCGAGGACAAAAGTGGGCGTGCTGGTGGTAGTACTAGTAGGTTGCTCCATTGAATTTAGCCAGATGCACGGAATAATTTAGGTCATCATAAATTCCATAAGTTTTAATAATTCAAGGTTGGCAATAAATTGCTGGGAAATTTGGGGGAATTTTCACTCTTTTTTTAATATACCGCTAATAAGGATTAGCGGTATATTAAAATAGCAAGCGAAATAATCGATAATTTATTAACTATTTATTTCCAGATTCAACCCACCCCCGATGCCTAATTAATTATGCCCAACCACTGTATGCATCTTGTCATAATTCAATGGAGCAACCCACCCGCACTACTACTACTGCCACCACTTTTGTCCTCGATGCCAATGCCTTAATTTCAGCATTTACCAGTTTTATCCAATTCGATGTAGCTGCTGGCGGTGCTAGTGGCGAAACCATCCGTACCTATTGGTGCGAAGCGAAACAGTACTTGCTCTGGTGTGAAGTCAATCAACTCCAACCCCTAGATGTGACGCGGGATGCGATTAAAATCTACCGTCACCATTTAGTCCAACAGCAATACAAACCTGCCACCATTGCCCTCAAACTCGTCGCTGTGAGTCGGATGTACGATGCGGCGATGGAATATGGTCTACTCTCCCATAACCCCGTCTGGGGCGTAAAACCGCCCAAGCAACGAGGCGATCCGGCTGACTCGATTACTTATCTCTCCGCAGCGGAGGCGGAGACATTCCTTCAAGCTCCACTGGCTAAATCTACTACCCTGAAAATCCTCCGCGACCGTTTCTTATTGGGACTAATGACCCTTGAAGGGGTCAGGTCGATTGAAGCGCATCGAGCGAATGTGGGTGATATTCGCCGCGATCCGACTGGGGTAGGGATTATGGTAACTAGTAAGCGGCAGCAACGAGTCGTGCCGCTGATTCCCGACTTGGTGGATTTGCTCGATCGTTATTTACTTGCTAGGAGACAGGCTAAATTTAGTACGGCTGCTGCCGAGCCACTTTTTATCAACGTTCATCATCCGCGCCATCAGATCGACCCTGACCGCGAGGATCGTCGCTTATCGAGACGGGGGATTAGATTTATTGTCGATAGTTACCTCAAAGCTCTCGACCTCAAATATGGGGAGGGTCGGACTTTATCGGCGCATTCCTTACGGCATACGGCGGGGACTCTCGCGATTCAGAATGGGGCATCCTTGCGGCAAGTCCAGGATTTATTGGGTCATGCCGATCCGAAGACTACGGCAATTTATACTCATATTGGCGATCGATGGGTTAATAATCCGGCTTTGAAGTTGGGGATTAACTTAAATCCCGAACGATCTCAAGTCGGGATAGCTACAGGATACGTGTAAAAACCTGCAAGATAGACCTCTAAGCCTTGCCTAAACTAGCTTTCATCCATCCAGGTTATTGGCTTCCGACAGAGCGGAGACAATCGGGAGATGAATTGCGCCCTCCAATGGCGCAGGAATGCTTTGCAGATCGATAACAAAATCGCCATAACGCTTCAGATGACCCGTCAAATAAGGACTCAGCGTTGCTAACATCGAACGATCGATCTTGACCCCTTCAGCCGTCAGTTGCTGAATGACTACAGACAGATCCACCGCATTATGGAGAATCACGGCACTAGCAACCAGATCGAGATACTTGACACGCTTCTCCTGTTGTTCGGGATCGTTTTCAGTGATAATTCCCTCCTTCCCAAAGAAGATCCAGTCTAGGAAATGATTGTAGCCCTCCACGATATTAGTACAGGCAGTAATCTCTTGGCGCAAACCACGATCGGAAATATATTCGAGCAGAAAGATCGTGCGAACGACTCGACCTAATTCCCTAAAAGCCTGATAGAGACGATTTTTCCGACTGTAACTTCCTAATTTCCGCAACAGCATCGAAGGTAAAAACTTCCCCGCCTGAATCGATAACACCACTCGCATTAAATCCTGCCAATGAGTGCGAATTAATTGCCAGTCAATGACATCCTTAAACAGCGGGTCGATATACTCGTAAACAGCATCCTGACTGGGACGAAAGAACTTATAATCCTGCCAGTTCCGAATCCGAGGCATCAGTTTAATCCCCAACAAATATGACAATCCAAACACGGTAGTTGATTGTCCTTGGGTATCTGCGTGCAAAGTATCGGGTTGAATATCCGAAGTATTCTTGAGCAAGCCATCGAGAATATAAACCGCCTCCCAAACTCCACAATTAATGAAATGGGTGAACAAAGCAATGTAGGTATCGGAAACATGATGGTAGGCAATACCCCCATAGCCACCATAGCGAATGTGATACTCTGACATCAAATTATTTTCATAAACCTCAAACTTACTGCCATCAGCAGCAGCCTTCTTCCCCGTCCCCCAACACTTGGGCAGCTCCAGCAGATTATAGGCATTAATCAGATCTCGCATCGCTGCTTCAAGCTGTTGAATGGAGATATGTTGGCGATTGACATAAGCCAACATCCGCGAACTAACTTTCCCCCGCGTGTGTCGTGCGGTTTGATTCGGCCCCAGATTACAACCATAGCCAAATACTGCCAAAATATACCGTTCGACCGAATTCTCAATCTTTGGCTCAGAACCAGAAACTGGGCCAAAATGACGCACCCAATTGAGCCAATGCTCGACATGACAAAGGATATCCAACACACTGCGCTCTGGCAGGCGTTGTAGGATCTCCGCTTCCAATTCCTTTGCTCCAGATGGTGGTGGCGCAGCAGCAATTCGTTTGAGTACTGGTTCGCCTTCTGCACTAATGGTTATCTGCGTCCCATCCTGGCAAATTTGGTCTACAGTGGTGGCTGTCTCTGTCAGTTCGATCTGAAGCTGTTCGACAAATTGAGCGGCGGTAGGAGCCATTCCGGTTTGTTGACAATAATCTGCCAATAGCGGCTGACACTCATCCCAGGATAGCAACTGTTCGCGGAAGTCTGCATAGTTCTCTGACCCCACCACGCAAGCATCACCGCTTTTGAATTCTGCTGCCAAATAAGTGAAGATACACACCTCGAATTGCTGTCGCACCAACCGCACTTTACCCTCATGTTCCTCCACCACCAATCGCCGCCAGCGTTCGCTCATAAAGCTCAGATCTAAATCATCCACTGGCAACCATTTGGAGCGGCGATCTTCATGCGCCAAAACGACAGTTAAAGCTGCCGTCAATGAGAGGTCTTGGCTGGTGGACTGGATTTCCAAGCCCCGCACCAATGGAAATAACACCGAACGGTAACGACTGTAGAACCGCCACACTAGGGGCAAGTAATTGTCGCTATTGTAAGCAGTAATCTCTTCACACTGCTCCAACAAAGCTACGGCTCCCCCATGCGTTTCCAGCACAGATTGGACTCGTTCGCCCAAACTAGCTGTATCGGTTTCGCCTGCTGATGTCTGTAAAATCTCAGCTAAGACTCCCAGCATCGATGCCGTCTGAGCTAAATGCTGCTCGCGTAACTCTACCAGCTTGTCTCTGGCACACTGGTGCATTTTCTGCATTCGCTTGAGAAACATCTCCACCAAATGGTCGCGAGTTTTGACTTGGACGCGGTAGAGCAGACAAATCAATAGAGCACGACGTTTAGCTAGTTTCAGCTCCCGCAAGTCCGTCAGAGCCAAGGCTTTGGCTTGAGCGGCAAAGGATTTGACCTTAGCAGGTGCAATAGTGATGAGTAACTGGCGCACATCCCCACAGGTGAGCATCTGCTCGAATTTAGCTTGTAGTGCTTGAACGTGAGATAGGCGAGCACTTTTCGGTGGTGCTCTCAATAAACTGAAGGTTAATCCCGATGCGGGTGAAGTAGCTAGCAAATCATCTACAAATGCCTGCTGGATGGGAGTCATCGCATTGGTAATGCGCCCAAACAAGCGATTATTCACGACAGTACGGATATGACCGACTAAACGATCTAAAGTACTAAAAGCTGGTAATTCATAACGTTCTTTGACCAATTCTTCGACTGCGACATTGATTAAATCGGCAGGATACTCCATCACCTGGGCCGCCTGTGCAATGGCCGTAGCAATGGCAGTTTGAGCCTTACGGTCGTAAGGATGAACGCCCAAGTAAGCTCGAATTGCCTCTGCATAATAGTAGCGAGAACGTTCGGGTGGGATGGCACAGACGTTGGCACTGAGATTCAAACAAGCCCGAATGTGTCCGACAACCGTTGGCGGGACTGCTTCTGATGGTGGAAAATAGCCCAACCGCTGGAATGATTTGAGCATCACTAATAAGCGCAGCAGCCCACGTTTACTTTTGACTTGTGTTTGGGCAAATATTAGCTCAGATGCAGATGGTGTATAGATTTCGGTCAGTTCCTTGACAGTTGCCTGAGATTTGAAGCGGGGATAAGCCGTGCGTTCGATAGCGGTCATAAAGCCGTTGGGAATTCCAGCCAGATCTGGCAATACTCAGTTGTCCAAGGCAGAGTATAAGCCATACTCTGTCATAAATTCAGTAGATCGCCAAAACATTATTTTAGGAGGTTTAGCGATCGTTAAATTCAACTATTTTTCGAGGCTTGCACCAATCGATCTAAGGCTGAGTGCGCGACAATTTCTGCTCGTTCAGAAGTAACTTTTTGATAGCGCAAAGTGGTTTGAATATTAGTATGTCCCATCAGGGCACGTAACTCCTCGATGCCCATCAAGCCAACTCGTTCGGTAGCAAAGGTGTGTCGTAAGTCGTGCATTCTAATCCCATTGAGTTCTGGTGCGCTCTCAATTAGGTGTGTCCAGTCACGATGAGCTGTGCGATAACTCAGGCGGGTGACTAATTTGGTGACGGGTTTTTGGGCGGTAAATAAAGCATCCGATTCTGGGTGACGGTAGTATTTTAGATATTTTTCTAGAACCGTTGCGGCATCTTCACTGTAGAAACACCACCGGATTTTATTCCCTTTGCCAATCACTTGAAATTTGCGCTCTATTAAATCGATCTGTTCTAGGTTCAATGCTAAAGTCTCTGCAATTCTGGCACCAGTGCGATGTAGCAAGTACACCAGAGCTTTCATCCGACTGTGATGGTCGATTACTTGATAAAGTGTGGTGATTTGGGCTGGGGATAAATATCGAATCACTCGATCTGAAAAATGCTCTCCCCGTTCTAGATTGGGTTTGCGTCGTTGAAGTCGAGCGATAGGGTTAACTTTCAAGTAACCTTGCTCGACTGCAAAGTTGAATAAAGCTTGTAAGATTGCTTGATGTCGTTGATGAGTCGTATAAGCTAGATGAGATAAGTTATCTAGGTAATTTGCTAGTGTCGAACGGCTCAAGATTTCAATCGGATAACTGCCGTATTCTCCTAGTAGCGGCATGAGGCTCAATTCATAGGATTGAACGGTGCTTCGAGCGAGTCCTGGACGCTCTAGAAATTCAGTGGCGACTGTAGCTAGTGGGATAGACAATTTATCAGTTAGTTTAACTAGTAAAGTTGAATAATACTTTCCATAGTATAGTTCTCTATAAACATATTTTAAGACACTGTTTTGTGAATATTCTTCAAAGTGATAAATCGCCTAACACCAGTGAAACTGTGGGTGACTATATCAAACGGATGCGATTAATGCTCGGTTTGAATCAGAAGGAATTGGCAGCTATCGCGGGGATTCACTTGCAAAGCGTGGGGAAAATCGAACGCGGGCTAACAACTAAGCTGAATTCTCACAGTAAAAATGGCTTGGCAAGTGCGCTACAAGTTCCGGTGGAATATTTAGAGGCAGTCTGTCGCGGTACTCCAGTTGTGGCTGTTTCTCAACTCAAATTCTGTGCGCCGTGCTGGACTCCTGGAACGCCACCAGACCCACTCTGGATGGATGTGAGGGCTAAATACTGCTTTCTGTGTGGTTTTGCGCTACGCGATCGTTGTAGTCATTGCCAGGAAACGATTGCTTCTCTCAAGCATCGCTTTTGTCCTTTTTGTGGCACTGCTTATAAGGCTGAAGCCTGATTTTAAAAGCCAGTCTAGGTGAGGATTAGAGGTCTATCTTGCAGGTTTTTACACGTATCCTGTAGCTATCCCGGCTTAACCTGGTCTAAACGGACAATTTTCCCGTTTTGGCATCACCATCTCAAAACTCCTAATCTCCCTGTTTGAGCGGATGTACCGATAATCGCCAATGTTCGATATTAAAATTACTGTTGTCAAGCCAGCGATTGCGGGCAGCACTGGCTCTGAGGGCAAACTCTCTCCCAATTCAGTTACCTCTGGTATCTGGGCAGAATTCCTCTCTCTGCAAATTTCATCTGCTACCAGACGATCGTATGCAGCAGCATTGAAGGACTTTTTTCAGAGAGAATTAGAAACCGAGGTGTCTGTAGCGACGATCGAGTCGTTCTTGCGACTCCCCGAACGGGAGGCAATCGGTCATGTGTTGAATTATCGCGGACAATTGCTGACGGCAGGTTTAGCTGCGGCGACGGTAAATGCGCGGCTGGCTGCACTACGCTCTTTTGTCATTCACGCTTATAAGCGGAAATTGTGCAATTTTCGGTTGGATGATATTAAATCGGTGAAGGCGCAGAGCTATAAGGATACTAGGGGGATCTCGATCGAGTTATTCCAACAGTTAATCGATGAGATCGACAGATCGACGAGCATGGGTAGAAGAGATTATGCGATGCTGCGGTTGCTGTGGGACAATGCGCTCAGACGCGCTGAGGTGTGTGGACTCGATCGGGTGGACTTTCATCCTGGGGAGGCTCGGCTTTATCTCAAGGGAAAGGGGAGAATCGATAAGGAACCGATCGATTTGGCTGCGGCTACGGTGGAAGCGATTTCGGATTGGTTGGCGAGTATGGGTGAGAGTAAGAGTCTGGCTCTATTTGTTTCTAGTCGGGATACCCGACTGAGTGTAGATAGACTGTATCAGATTGTCGGGGGGCTGGCTCAATCTGCGGGAATCGATCGGGTAGTAAGTCCACATAAGATTCGACACTCTAGTATTACGGCATTACTAGATCTTAACGGTGGAGATGTGCGATCGGCTCAGGCACACTCTAGGCACAAGAATTTGGCTACATTGATTCGCTACGATGATGGGCGACAGCAATTGCAGGGGAAGGCAGCGAAGACGCTGGCTGATGCAATTTTGGAGCGAGATGTGGATTAAAGAATGGGGCTTGTATTTGTACAAATCACTCTGGAAGCAGTTCTTGTCGCTCCCTTTTTTTAGTACACCAATCTCTCCTGATTTGGGGCGAGTTTCGGACAAAAATGCTGTTTACTGCTGTACTAAAAAAAGGTTGTCTCAAAAAGATTGCTGAGTATCCTTTTCACTCGATGCCGCCTTCACCTTTTGCACGGTAGCAGGCGATACCCCAACTGCAACAGCAGTTGCTCGAATCGATAAACCTCGTGCTAAAGCATCTAGAATCGCGATTGATGATGGTTTGGCTAGAAAATCATCATCTGTCGTCGTACTACCGCTTGGTCTACCAACATGACCGCCCCATTGTTTTGCTCGTTCCATGCCAACTTTAATAGCCTTACGACGCTGCTGCGAACGTTCTACTGCTTCAATTTCGCATTCGACCTGGGATGGTAATCTATTTAATAGATCGCGTTCGACGCTGGATATCTCCTTTGCTTCAATCCGTTTGAGTTCGCGCAACACCGATTTACTCAGCTTGTCATCGAACTTAAAATATTCACTATGGGTGCCGATTTGATAAAGATATCATTCGTATTTATAGATAAAGTATCTCTCCAGATTACCACGATGCGACCAAGTACCTAAGATCTCGATTGCTACTGTTTCAAAGTGACCTTTGAGATCTGAATTTATTTCTACAATCCGCTCTGGTACCGTGCGCCCAGTTATGCCAATTTTATAGAATTCTTCACTATCTGCGATAATCTTTAAATAATAAAGATGGTTGGATAATACTGCTTGAATCCGGTCGCGATAAATCTTTAAATCGATAAGGACATCGGGATAATCGACCGATTCTTCCTCATAAGCCAATCGGACGCGCATTTCGAGATCGCTAAGTTTGTCATACATTAGCGGCTCTTGGACTTGGGCAAATAAATTCATCGATAGTTTACGACAAACAACCTTCCCTAATTTAGTTAGCTCCCACCCTCCATAAGTGCCTTTGTGAGGATTATAGACGATCGTGTCTTTGGCTTCGAGTAGATATCTATATTTTGAATCTACACCTTTCTTTTCAAATTGAAGTAAGGCTGCATATTCTTTGGGTGTTAAATGTAAATTAAACCTGTCAAATAGCGGCAGTTCGACATCTCTACCTGATGATACCGCCCGACAAGTTGTGTCAGTGTGAGCAAAGTGGTGAGCTTTAATTTCACCCTTTTTGGAAGTTAAACTTCCTTGACAATATGGGCATTTTAGATCGGTTTTACCTCGACGTACTCGATCGACGGATATGAGGTTGCCGTCTGGGTCGATGCCGTATTCCAGCCACTGCCACATTCTCATCTCTGGTTCCACCTATCTTTGGAGCAATCTACCAACTATTTGGATTTATCTTTAAATAGTATCTTCCTCGATCGAGTAGAACAGAATACTTCGAGATATTACTGCTGGAATTCTGGAGGATGTATTAACGGGAAATAAGAGTATTTTAAATTACTGGTTCCCTTTGGTGATTTGATTTACTCAAACACTATTTCCTACTAGTGATTTCAAATTGGAAAACAGAATAAATTCAGTTTGCTTTGGATCGATCTCCCATAGATATGATAGTTGAAGTTGAGCTTTTTCAACATCCCAAGGCATTAGGCTTTGACGATCTAATTTGGTGAATGGCCCATCTGTCTCCGTGAGAATACGTTCCCGTGGAATTTCTGCGATCAGAGAAGCTCCTTTCTTTGTCGAGAGCATTGTTGGATTGACTGAAAACCAACATCCCATAGATATGGCTCTTTTAAGTTGTGCTTTTGTCCCGCTGAACCAGTGCAATATCGGGATACCTATATCTCTATAGAGAGCGAGGCAATCAAGCACTGAATCAGCAGCAGATCTACTGTGAATTGACATTATTCGACCACCAGCTTTTTCTGTTCTCTCCAGAATGAGTTTGAACGTGCGGATCTGTATTTCTCTATGTTCTGTATACTCTTTACTGCCATCCAATCCTATTTCTCCAACATATTTTGCTTGTGGCAATAATTCGTCGAAGAGATCGATCTCATGATATCGTTCGTGTACTAGCTGAGGATGTAAACCTAGAGAAGTTCTAATTCGATCGCAACCTTTGGCAAGTGCTTGAGTTCCAATCCAAGCTTTGGGTGTAGTCGTAACGGAGAGAACATAAATGTTTCGTTGCTTACACTGTCGAGCTACTTCTAGAGGATTTGGATATAGATCGAGATGACAATGCATATCAATCATCAGAGAAGCCCCTCTTGCTGTAAAAACCGATCTACTTCTTGCATTCCTCGTTGAAATACTTGCTTATAAAGATCTTTGATGACGGGATCGACAGTGAGTGGGCCACTATCAGATATCCATGCGCCAATATTACTAGATGATAGCTTATTGATGGCTATCATTATGGCGAATAGATCGTCACGATTCCCTCGATCGCTCACAGTAGCTAATAAATTCTGATGCTCGTATGGAGTTGATTCAGTTATGCCTAAAGCAAAGATAGCAGCTCTTCTGATGATACATGGCACACATTTTCCACACTGTTGGCGTTTCCGCTTCCATTTACTGCAAGATACAGTATGCGATACTACTCGCTCTAGAGTGATTTGATTTTTACATTCTAAAAGCATTTCACCTTTGGTCTTAAATTGATAAGGATTATGAATCAACACTTTTATCCCTACTGCATCAAATATCTCCTGCATCGATCTCAGAAAATGAGGATGTGTTGTCCGAGTACTCAAAGAACCTATCCGTCTTGATGTTAGCGGTGCATTTAATGAGATCAATCCATTCTCAGGAACGAAAAGTTCTATATTTTCTAGTTGATTTACTGTTGCTAAAGCAGATGCTCCAAGCGCAGCAAAGGCCAGAAAATTCAAGCTTCTAGTCCGCATTGTCAGCTCTGTCTGTCCACCTATTGATATAGGATTAGCATTTACTGAAAATCTCGAAAATTCTCCCTCAAGCTTTCCAGCAATATAATCTTGATAAGATTTATCTCCTTTATAGGAGTGACTGATTAATAGTGGGGACTTTCCATCTGCAATTAAATCGATCGCTCCAATTGCACTATCAAGACCCCCTGAAAATAGGCATACACAGTCTCGTCCCTCAAGATCGATCGTTTTGTGTCTGCTATTAATTGGGTATGGATCTGGCGGTTTATACCCTCCACTCAAAATTTCGAGATTCCATAAGTCACCACTAAGGAAATGTAATGCTTCCTCAAGACGCTCTTTTTGTCCCAAACAAACACTAGGTTCGCATAAAGAAACTTGTAATTTGATTTCTCTCGTCCAACCGTCATCAGATCTACTTCTCTTGACAAAAGTGTCAGCAGCAGTAACGGCTAGTGCCAATGTCATCAGATCGAATTCAACAGGGGAAATACTAACACCCAGTCTCTTAATAGAATTAATCAAAGAATTACCAATAGTTGCGATATTTCTTTGTTTTCTTCCATCAAGTCCGTAGATTTGGACTGGTATAATATTGGGTGAAGACTCAGGAAGTTTTTGCGGGATATGACTTACAATTACTTGCATCACTAATAGCCCTCCCATTCTAACCAGACAGTTTCTATCACGGAGCGTTGTAGATCGATAGTTTGTGTTCTTGTCAGAGGTCTTGGATTATCATTGAATAGAGGAGCCATAGCAGCATCTACCGATACTTTGATAACTTCTCTCAAATCATTTTCTGCTTTAGTAGCTTGAACATATGTTCCTGCTTTAATCCATGCTTTACCAGCATCTTGTAATACTTGTAAAAATATACAGTCAGTTAGATAAGCAATCATTGTATTGATGATAATATCGCTTGTGATTGTACTGGGATCGAACTCAGTTAATCCATCTAAAGCTTCTACTAGGGCATGATTCATTGCTACGCGAACTTTGTCAGAATCTCCTTCAGAAGCGATTAATGATTGAGTAATTTTTTCAATTGCAACTTCACATGAGATTCCAGCCAGCGAACTCAGACTCCACCCAAGTTCTTGACTTATTTCACTACTTTGAGTCAGAAGCCCATACAATGAAGCTCCAGCCTTTGTAATATTACCTAATCGCCTAGATGCGTTACTGGCACCTCCAGTACCTCTACTGGCATACTGCTTTAATGCAGATTGCAATGACGATGGATTTCCTGTTTCAACAAAGTTACCAAAGTCTCGGCGAAATTTTGTGAACCGTTGGGGTGGAGAGTTTGGTAGTGGTTGTTCTGGTCGATCGTCTGCCCAGGGGGGTACTAAAGGCGATTTATTACCCGCTCCAGGACTTGATTGAGATGTTCCCATGAGTTAATTATCCTGATACCAAGCTTCATTTTTCAGCATCGCTTTTAACCAAGGCGGATGCTCCATGAGACTACGAATATACCTTGATAAAATTTTCGATGCAGTAGAAGAAGATTGAGCGAGTAAATATGCACCTGTAAATTCTGAAGATCGCTCACTCCAATCTGATATTTCTCTGAGACGTTCGATAATTCCCTCCATCACAGGAATCTGCTCCTCTATCGATAAGGTAGGTATGACTTTTTTTGCCTGTGCAGAGGAAATATTTTTAGTACTAAGAAGTACTGCTAGTACCTCACGCGCAGCAGGAGATAATCCTATTTCGTAAACACCCATCTGCATAGTTTCTCTGGATAGATAAACCGCTCCTCGTAAATCTATACCCTGTAATGCTGGTTTGAGTTTACTCCACTGTTTGATAAATTCAGAATTGTCTTGCCAACTTTTTGGATATTTAGATGAAGTGTCTTTCGCTCCATCTAATTCTTCAAGTTCTTTAAGAATTTTTGGTTTACCTGCTTCATTATCAATCATTCGATAAAAGTCCAAAGTTGCCTCGGCACCAGCACAACGCTCGAAAATCGCTAATTTGGTAATGATATTTTCATCAAGATTCATTCCGCGACGCTGGGCAGTTTTAGATCTCATTTTTATTGTATTAAGCAGCCTCTTGACAATTCGGGGATTACCCTGAATCTTAGGTGAGGTAGCTAAAATACGAGCGATTCGATCGGCTAATTCAAAAGCAGTAGCTAACTCCTTATTGTCTTTTAGATTATCTACGGATAATAGCTTTTCGATAGAGATTAGTTCCTCCTTCCACGAATTTCTGAGCGATTCTTCAAGAAGATTTCGTAAGCTATCTAACGATGACTTAGGGATTCCATTCTGAATAGCAAATAGCATAAATAGATAAGATCTGATTTCCCGAATTCCAGCTTTCGGAACCCGGATGGGAATTTGTATTAGTTTATCAATGTAATCTATTTGGTGACGATCGCTTGTGCCCTTGAAATAATCGGCAACTGCACCTCTGATCATATCTTCATCAGCAGCAATGATAAATGCAGTATTGGGAAGGAATAGAAATAGACGCATTGCCTCTAATGTATGGATAGCATTAGCTGGCAAGCATCGATCTAAGTTATCAATTATTACTATTAATGGTTTGTTGAGTTCTTGGAGGATCTCGGTATATTCTTTTCTGAAAGCTGCAATCTGTTGAGGCGGTGTGTTTTTTTCATTAGGTTTGAATATATTAGAAGCTATATCTTTTAACTCTTTCCCTTCTTTCGATAAATCTTTATATCCTTCTCCTGATATTTTTTTATCATCGTGTTCTGAACCATTTATTAATTTCTCTCCAGAATTTAATAACTTTGCCAGTAGCCCTCCAGTAGGAATCCCATGCGTTAAGGCAAGAGTTTCTGCTCCCAAACCCATCATCCGCCACCAATCAACTCGGCTTGAAAGAGTTTTTACTTTTTCTAATAATGTCTCATCACCTTTAACCGCTTCACATAATTTGGTTGCGATTGTTTCAAGTAGTGCTAAACGAGCATCATCATAGCCTTGATACAGCCAAGCATCAAAATTGACAATTATATATTCTTGCTTGGAGTTTTCTCGATTTTCTGTAGATGTTAGGTTGCGTTCGACTAGCTTTAGTAAAGAAGATTTACCTGCTCCCCAGTTACCAAATATTCCTAACGACACTGGCAGCATATCTGGTGATGTTAGTATATCAACAACCAGTTCAGATACTTCTCCAAAATTCAAATAATCAATCTCTGACTCTTTATCTGACCACATATATTTGCTTTTTCTGAAAAAGGATAGGTTCTTGAGTGCGATTCGGCAGAGCCGACGCTGGCGCGAACGATGCTAACTAACTCTAACGTTCACTCACATTGGTTTTAGTGCGCTGATTTTGGGAACTACTCTTACACGATATGCGATTGCGATAGATTAGTATAGTTTTTCCTTTGTGACTCCAATCAGATTAAATATTACTCTCGACTCGTTCTAATAAATATTTTACGTGTTTAGCAACTGAAATATCATAAGTAAGCATAAATTTATTCTTACATGTAAAAAAAGAAATAATTAATGCTAACACGAGCGATCCTTGTTTTGAGTAGATGAATTCTGTACCATACACATAAATGAACAAAAGAGTTATAAATGCTATTCCCAACACTGGTAAATATGAACCAAGTATTTCGTTCCGATCTTTTTGATATTCCAAGTGTTCATCTGTTGAATCCTTCATCTCTTTTACTTCTACCTCAAGATCCTGTGGTGGATATTTTCTTTTAATCTCGTCGATCCGATTGTCAAATATAGCTAGATCGTCTTCTCTGAAGATTCTATATCCTACTATCCTATTGAGTCTCGACATGTGTTCGTCTTCTATATTTGATATTCTGCTTTTTCTGCTCAATCTCAATGATTTCAAATAATCTCTTATTGAACCCACAGGCAATTTGAGAAAATCCCAGATTTCTGCTAACAACAGCAACATCATTTCTTTCATTGAGCCTTCTTTAGGTAAGGCCCTACTAGTTTTAATTAAAGTATGAATTGTATCTAAAAGTTCTTCTCTTATTTTGGACATATTAAATTTCTCTTGATATAATATTTTGCTTGCGTTAGAAATCATATTGGTTTCTCAACCAATATGATAATTAGATATTGAAATATTCGATTGAATTAGGAGCAAGATCTTCTAACTAGTCTTACTCCTACCAATCGATTGAAAATATTTAGAAATTAACTAAATTGCTGTCCAAGCAGCTTGCCATGACAACACATCGAGTTCTCCACTAACTTTAAAGCCCAGCTTTTGCTGAAACTCTTCCAACACTTTTTTAGAACGCCTACCGAAAACTCCGTCTGCGCCACTAGTGCCAAAGTCATAGCCACGAGCTATCATTCTCTTTTGCCAGACCCTAATATCTTCGCCAGTTGTGAGAGAAGATAAATTGCTTCCGTTCACTAGAGGTAAAGGCTCTGCAATCGTGTTTGTATAGGCAGGACGACCAAATCCCATAACAGTGAAATCGAGCGGTCGTATTTGATAGCGAACTTCTCCTCCATTGGAGTTATCATCTGGCGGATTATTACCGTCGATCGTAATAATTTGACCTTTTTTTGTTTTAGCAATGAAGAAAGCAACATGGTTGGCTGCACCTGGAATGAGATCGGTTTCATTTTGCCAATCAAAAAAAACGATGTCTCCAGGCAATGGATCTTTAAACCATCTTTTTTGCTCTTTGAACCATTTTGCTCCATTAGGCGTGTAGTGAAATCCTTTCTCCGTCTCGATATGAAGTTGTATGCCTGCATTATACAGACAGTAAGAAACGAACATCGCACACCAAGACTGACCATTAAGGTTGTGTCCGTACCACTCGCCATACTTGACGATGTTGCTATTACCTAGTTCTTTCACGCCTAGCTCTCTTTGAGCGATTTGTAAGACTTGATTGATATTTGTCATTTGTTTGATTACCTAATTTGGTTTCTAGTCTCGAATAGGAGGAGAGCGATAGCGGAAACTACTCTCCCCTCGCTTTAACCGACCAAGCAATAATGCTTAGTCTTCTTTCCTAACTCCCTTGAATGGATCGCCATCTTGCTTGCCATCAAGAAATCTCCCTGTGGCGGTATCGCGCTTCGTCCAAGTCTCTGTGACTGGGTTGTACGTTTGACTGCGTTGGTCAACGGCACCTTTGCGATAGCCTTTTCCTGTATTTTTAGCCATTTAGCTTACCTGCGATCTAACATTCTGCTGAAGCTTTTTCTTCAAACAGACTATTTAAATGTTAAGTCCGATTTAACATCATGTCAATAGATTGTGTGGATTTTTATAGGATTTTGTTAACAAGAGTGCCGATCGGGTGCTTGAAGTGGGGCATAATAGTCTTACCCACCCATAGCCAGTCTGGAAAAGATGTGGAAGCAAGTGGGTGATTATAAAAACCTTGAAATTTCTATCCTTACAGAGGTTCTCTAGTGCGGGTTATGAGTTAGCACCTCTAAACGCGAGCCAGTTCAACCCCAGAATACCGAACGACTGCGATCGCCGATCGACCAAGATCGCCATTTGGAACGAAATCTAACATTATCTTCATTTAAAATCTTATTTTTTAGCTATAAATGTCAAACCAGATTCGAGCTTACCGAGATCAGCTTGGATTTAAGCAGGAGGAATTGGGCGAACAGGCTGGCGTAACTCGTCAGACAATCGCGGCGTGGGAGAATGGAGAAAGGGAGCCGAGCTTAGTTCAATTAAGCAGTATTGCTAGGATCATGGGGGTGGCAGTCGAGCTACTTCAAGGCTTAGAGTTGACAGACTCTAGAGATCCAAATTCTTTTTTTTCATCCTTACTCTTCCGAGCAGATGAACCTTCTGCATTAACTCCGACGATCAAACAACATCTCATCCAAAAAGTTGCTGACTATGCTGCTGTAGAAAAGCTGCTTGGAGAAATACCAGTATCTCCAGCTAAATTCCCCTTAGATGGTTATGAATCTGAAGTAATAGAAGACTATTCTAAAGAAGTACGCAACTGGCTAGGATTAGGCGAATCAGCACCTGTTGGCGACTCTCTGTCGCTTCTAGAAAGCAAAGGGTTAAAAGTTTTACCCTACCCCCTTCCTGCCAAAATTTCAGGGTTCTCAGCCTGTGAGGAGGATTGGGGATGTCTTGTTGTCGTTAATAGCAATGATGTCGCCGAACGACAATTTTTCACTTCACTACACGAACTTGCCCACTTAATTTTTCATCATAAAGAATATCGACAGCCGCCAGAACGTACTAAATCTTCAGATCCCCGTGAGAAGGCTGCCAATCATTTAGCTGGAGCTATTTTGCTGCCAAAAAATGTCATTCGTAGAGAAATGCGTGCTTATCGAGATCGCTGGATACCAGACCCTTTGCTGATCGATATCAAGCGACGATATGGTGTGAGTCTAAGAACTATTCTGATTAGAGCCGAACAAGCTGGTATTATTACCAAACAGCAAAGCGGTACACAAATGGGCGTTCTTAATAAGAAATGTGGTGGGAAGGATAAGGATCTCCCTAATTCTGAGATCCCCATGCCACAAAGACTAACTCGTCTGGAGAGGTTGACATATACTGCACTTCTGGAAGATGAACCGCTAACTATTTCTCGTGCTGCTGAAATTTTGGGTAAAAAAACTTCGGAAGTGCATCAGGAATTGCAAACTTGGAAACAATATGATGTTGAGGTTAGTGATTGATTCCTCTTCTAGATGCAGATGCACTGATATCATTATCTCAATCCGATGGAAAACTGCTATCGCTGACTTCATCTGAAGTCCTCGATCTGGTGGTTTCAGAATGTCATTATCCAGATTATTGTAATGCCTACCAATTTATAGAACGATCTGGTTTATCTGTTGTTATTGCCAATCCAACTTTGCTACCAGAAGTTAATTACTCTCGATCGCCAAGCTTGAGTTTTCACGATATCTTAAACCTGCATTATGCAAGCTCTTGTCAGCGAACGCTTGTAACCAATTCTAAATGTTTAATATTTGCTTGTAATGATAAACATATTAAAACAATATCTTATCATGAGTTTTTGGAAAACTTTGCTTTGAATTAAATAGTACGTTACAGCTATATGTGATACTATTTAAGCTATCTTTGATTCTCTATCAAACAAAAAGTATCCGTAATGTACTGACGAGTGGCGATGTCAATATAGCATTCATCTTTTAATTCTAAGCATTCTCTTAAAAGGTTGTTAGCATTATAATACCTGTAGATACTATCTTTTTGTTGTTGTGTAAGTTGCTAGTCATAACCAAAATTTCGATATTTAATTAGCACTGCTAGTAATTTTTGTTGCGATTGAGCAAAATTTTCGGATTGAAGCGGAATCTGCTGCTTTAGATTTTTTAGCTCGTCCAAAAACTCATCGCTACATTTGAGCATTTGAGCATTGGTAATGGCTCTCATCACCAGCTAGTATCCCATCAATTTCTTTCTTGATTTTTAGCAGATGAGAGCTAGCATTAGGGAGCATTCCCAATAGCAAAAAGAATACTTCCCGCCAGCGTCGCTCGCTAACATTTTTAACTGACTTTAGAAATAATAGATCGCCATGAACTGCAAAACTATCCACAATCCACTTCGCTGTAAAGTACTCGTGAAAAGTGAGATGAGAAAAAGAAAAAATTCCCTTGGCGCGTTCGACTAATAAACCATGTTGCGCCATAATCGATCGCAATACCAATTCACTATCTAGCTGCAAAGCCTCTTCATCTGTCGCCGCACCTGATATATTGCGAATATAGTCGGTAATATGGCGTTCTACCGTGCTTTGTTTAAAGAAGTACTCACCCCGATCGAATGTGTCGAAGGCTATCTGACTTAATAAATCTTCCTTCCTTTTGAGTGATAACTTTTTATACACTTGATGTCGCTCGATATCGCGTTTGGCATCCCACTTTTTCAGCAGCACATCCAGCCCTTCTTTATACAATTCCGAGCGATTGCTGGGGAACTCCGATCCCTCTCCAAAAATCAAACACAGCAAGGTCAATAGCAGCGGATTCGTTGCCAATTCCATGACTGGCTCGCGCTCTTTTAGCTTCGATAGCATTCGCTCGGCTGTAAGTGGTTTGCCTTTAGCCTGAAACCATTTGTTGATAAATTCAGCAATCTGCTTTTCATCAAAATCTGCAACCTCTACTTCGGTAAAATGCTCAAACTTGTATTCCCATGCGGCAATCCGGCAAGTAATTACAATCTGGCATTTCCGATATAAATTAGTAAAATTCTCGATCGCCTTCCGCACTCGATCGTGGTCGATTTCTCGCACTTCATCCAAACCATCCAGCAATACTAATGCTCGACCTGCACTGAGCAGTGTCTTTGCGGTCGCCGTGACCCCACGGTCTACCCATTGACGATCGATATATTCTAGGACACTCGGCTGTGCTGGTGCTTCAGCAAAGTCCTTCAGCGTCACAAAAATGGGCACTCTTTCCGGTTGAAAGTTACTACCACAACAAAGCATCGCTAACTGCTTCATAAAGGTGGTTTTACCTGCTCCTGGTTTACCCAAGATCATCAGTTTATCGTGCAGATTTACTGCCTCTATCCCTGGTACTCGCGCCTGTGTAACTTTACCTAAAAACGGTCGAAGCTTGCGCGCCGCCTAGCGGCGGTCGAAATCCTCTCTTTGGCAATGAGCCAACATTTTGTTAATTTCCGAGCGAGTTCTGCCCGCGCTCTTTTCTAGAATATTGACACTGGTGTAGATGTCACCATACTCGATCGGCTGTTCCATATCCAGAATCCGCATCTTACCGCAGCGGTGGAGGATATCATCACTGACTTGTTGACGGATGGTTTGAACGAGGCTATCAATCTCTGAAGTTAATTCTGCGTCTATTTCTTCTATCTCTACATTGGCGATCGATCGCCAATCCAATTTTAAAGCCTTACAGATATTCTGAAAAATTTCACAGTGAACGGGTTGTCCTGCGAAAAAATTGTTCACTGTGGTGCGGGATACGCCCTCTTTACCACCCACGCCATCTACTACACCAGCTAAATGTGTTTTGGACTTATTTGGATAAAATTTCAATGCAGCCTTAGCCTTTTTGATGCCCTCTTCACTTGCTCTATAACTTGCCATTGTGAATTATCGGAAAATACTCGGACAGTACTTGGACGGTCGAACAAAACTCGAACACATTTGCTGGACAGCGTATTGAGGATTTTATGAGCTAATGGAGATAAGGCGAAATTACCTATGACGCTGAATCAAGTTATCTCCAAATCACATTTATGCTATCACTCAAAAACTTATCGATACTTCTCAATAATCCTTCCGCTAATACTTTTAGGCACGATCGAGAGATCGATCGAGAGATCGAACGAGCGATTTGGATAGATCGAGTAAATCAGGCACGGATTAGCTCTTATTGTGCCCTAGTTGTAACGGGAATCTCAAGCGTGGGCGATTTTATCGGCATAATTCTAGTGCTAAAGGGACAAATAACCATCGGTGTTCTGACTTCTCTCTGTGGATTCTTAGCTAACAATCGGTTTGAGAAAATTGCCACAGCAGCGAATCATCGATTAGATCGAATGATGAGGTATGACTGAACTAATCTAAACTTAGAGATCGACCTTGAGATGCAAAATTCTCATCCTCATCGGGCGCATTACACCACGAACTCTCGATACGCTGCCGTGCCGTAGACCATGTTTTTATCGAATGCCGATAACACCCGATTTTGAGCCGCGTCCGATGCCAGACAACGACATACCAAAGTGGCCACGTCCGATCGTGTAATGCTGCCAGCTACATGAGTATCCAAGGTCAACACCCCATTCCCCGTAGCTGGCTCCGATTTCAAACCACCGGGACGGACGATCGTGTAATTCAAGCCACTATCCATCAGGTATTGCTCGGCCTTTTCCTTATCAGCTAGTACAGATGCCAAGGCTGCATAGGCAGTCGCTGGAATGGCATCTTTGGTGGCACCCGCACCGAGGGAGGAAACTAGAATAAACCGACTGACCCCATTCTTCACCGCCGCATCAATTAAGTGTTTATTGCCAAGGAAATCCGCTCGCTGTCCATCCTGGGGCAGTCCGCCGATGGGGTACGACAACGATTTGTGCAAAACTGTATCATGGCAGGCTTAAAACCTCTGTACAGCAATGCTTTGGAAGATCGATTTCTCTCATGGGTATGAACCATTTTGCCGCTTTGATCGATGGTTTAATTCAGCGATTCATCTCAAAGTACTGTGGATGGTCTATTTGAGCGATTCTGTCACTCTACCTATGATGCAATCGCTCAGTTAATTAGCACCATGTAGTATGTACTGGGCTAGGTATCGAACATCTGTAGTTTAACAATTCATGAGAAATTGTTATTGATCGACGACGGAACGCTCGTTTCAACAGTTAGCGATCAATTGGGTTGACTTATATCACTTAAGAATCAGCAGTGATCGGGTTTTGACAAGCAGCCTATACGAGTTGAAACTATTACTCAGAGATAACTTTTACCATCTAGAATGTGATAATGCGGCTCCCTGTTCCAGGATAAATTGTGTTTCAAATTTGAAATAGATAACTAATTTAAGCAGGTTAAATCTCTCTTATTCGGAAAAATAGTAAAACGGTTCATGACCATTGCAAAAACGGATCTTTGAAAGTATTGCTATACAAGGATTTTAAGCCTGTCGTGATACAGTTTTACACGAATCGTTGCCATACCCGCCGATCGTACTAACGATCGCACTAATTCGACCGTTCATGGCATTGATAACATCGCTCAGGTTGAGGGCATCACCCACTATCGTTTCCACGTTCATCGCCTGAAGATCGGATTGGGAAGCAGGCGATCGAATCAAAGCCAATACAGGCAAATTTTGGGTAGCCAAAATGCGGGCAATTTGATGGCCGACACCACGGCTAGCACCAGCAAGAAAAATTGAGCCGGAAGTTGTCATAAGTTTATGGATGAGCGATCGCTTTAATCCAAATCCTATCACCCACATTCCGCTGTTGGAACGATCTCTTTCTGGAAAGAGGAAGATCGCTGCTTCAATTTCCCTGTACCCTGCCAGATCGGGTAGAAACAGCAGGTGTTCCTTGAAAGTACCGTTACCGCATCCATCGATCGGGTAGAAAATTGAAACTATACAATCTGATTCTGGCTAGACATTTTGCTAGGAGTGGCTTTAATTGGTAGCCGCACTATAAATTTAGTACCTAGATCTAGTTGACTATCAACTTCGATACTGCCATGATGTGCCTGGACGATCGCCCGCACGATCGCTAAACCCAATCCCGTTCCGCCTGTATTCCGCGATTCTCCAGAGGAGAGGCTCCGCCAACGATCGGCTTGTACTCGATAAAAGCGATCGAAAATATGTGGTAAATCTGCCTCCGCAATGCCAATCCCATTATCTTGGATGGTGACGATCGCGTGACGCTCTGATGATTCTAAGCGAATCGTGACTACTCCGTCGGTAGGGGTATATTGAATGGCATTATTAATCAAATTGGCGATCGCTCGATACAGCCTGTCGCTATCGCCCATAACATAGATTGGCTGTTTGACTAGAATTTCTAAGCGGAGATCGATTGGATTAGCGAGTGCTATTGGAGCTAATTCTTCTTCTAAATCGCTGACTAAATCGTTCAAACAGCAGGGCTGAAACTGCATGGGTAATTGCTTCGCCTCCAACCGCGATAGCCACAGCAAATCCTCAGCTAGACGAGTGAGGTGGCGAATTTGACGCTGGGCAATTTCCCAATTATTGCGAGTTTCCGGCTCGATTACTTCGACATCTAAAGCATTTTCTACGGCTATGCTGGTGACAGCTAGCGGCGTTCTCAGTTCGTGGGCGGCATCGGCGGTAAACTGCTGAATTTGTTGGTACGACTGGTAAATTGGTTCGATTGCCAAACCTGAGAGCCACCAACTAGCCCCGCCAATTAGTAACATTGCTAGTGGAATCCCAAAGATTAGAATTAGATGTAGACTACTCATGTATTCATCTAATCGATCGAAGGATTGGGCAACTTGAAGATAACCCCAGTCGCGATTGTTGATCGTTTTGAGTGGTATTGTATGAAAGTGATAGCGTTCGCCACGATCGTCAGTAATAGTTTCCCAATCCATAGTTGGGATTTTATTCTCTCTTGGCAAAGCGACGTTTCCGGTAAACTTGTGTTGCTTCGATCCCAAAGTCGCAATCGTTTGACCTTTTAAGTTCAACAATCGCAGACAGTAGCCTTGTTTTTTTGTCAGTTCGGCAATTTTAGAATGGGGTTTAACTGGCAAACATTCCTGTCCGACTATACACAGTCCAGGAAGTACATTCATCACAACGGGATTTACTATTTCCGGCTGTTGTAAAACAGCTTCCAGCGTATCGTGTACGGTGCCAGCTAAAGTGTTTAATTCTCGATCGACCGTTCGAGCGAATGCTCTAACCATCACTAAATGGATCGCTAAGCCACACAGCAAGGCGATCGAACCAATGACGAGCGCATAGGTAATAGTTAGTTGAATGCGAGTACGATTGAATAGGCGATTTTGATGCACTGTTAACGATCGATAATTATCTATTTATTTATGAATAGAATTGAGACGGTATCCAAATCCGCGCATAGTCTCAATCGAACTCTCACAGCCTAATTCAGCTAACTTTTTCCGTAATAGCCGAATTTGGGCGGCGACAACATTACTCGCTGACTCCGAATCGAGCGGCCAAATCCGATTGCGAATTTGGTCGTGGGTGAGGGTGCGATCGGGATGTTGCATCAGGTATTCTAAGAGTTGAAATTCTTTAGCTGTCAGACTCCCAGACTGTTCGCGTCCCTGGGAATCGATCGTCACGACTGCATTATTATCATAGTCTAGTCGCAGATTTCCCACTTGCAATCGCTCTGCTTGAAATACTTGGGCGCGGCGTTGCAGAGCGCGAAGTCTAGCAAGGAGTTCTTCCATCCTAAAGGGTTTGACTAGATAATCATCAGCTCCTGCATCCAATCCGGTAATTTTATTCTCCATCCGATCTTTGGCAGTCAACATCAGGATGGGTAGAGTATATTTTTCTGCTCGTAATCGCTGACAGATCTCGATTCCAGACATTTTGGGCAACATCCAATCGATTATTGCCAACGCATAGGTTGTTTCGCCAGCGGAGATGCTACGCAAGCGATCGTTGGTTAAATATTCCCAGCCAGTTTTGCCATCTTCCGCCCAATCTACTACATATTGATGGCGAGAAAGGATTTTCTGGATGATGCTACCCAAGTCTGGTTCGTCTTCGATGAGTAAAATTTTCATACTTAACCGTAATCGTTCCCTAATTAAGGGCACCTGAGTCTGGTTTATCTTCGATCTGTAAAATCTTTATAACTACGATCGTCGCCTAACTAGATGAAATTGAGATGAAATCTTAGCTTAACTGATTATTTCATCTCAATTTCATCTCATCTCGCTAGGATCTTATGTAATGTCAACATTATAATTATTTCTAGCACTTATGAATTCTAAAGTTAAATTACTCGCACCGATTGCTCTCATCTTAGGCGGGATTGGTTTCGGCTCCTTAGCGATTGCTAATTTAACAAATCGGGGGTCAAATTCAACACTTGCCCAAAACTCAGGGGGGATGAACCACGGTGGCATGAACCACGGTGGTATGAATCATAATATGGATATCGGGCCTGCTGATGCTAACTACGACCTGCGCTTTATCGATAGTATGATTCCCCATCACCAAGGTGCCTTAGTTATGGCTCAAGAAGTTCTCCAAAAATCCAAACGACCCGAACTAATTAAGCTAGCTAAAGGTATTATCACCGAACAGAAAAAAGAAATCGCTCAGATGCAGCAGTGGCGCAAACAATGGTATCCCAAAGCATCGGCAACACCGATGATGTGGCACACTGCTATGAATCATGAAATGGCAATGACAGCCGAACATAAACAATCGATGATGATGAGTATGTCATTGGGTAAAGCCGATGCTGGATTCGATCGCAGATTTCTCGATGCGATGATTCCCCATCATCAAGGTGCCGTGACAATGGGGCAAGATTTATTGAAAAAATCCAAACGTCCAGAGATGCAAAAACTCGCTCGAAATATAATTACATCTCAACAGGCAGAGATCGCTCAGATGACTCAATGGCAGAGAGAATGGTCTGCAAGTAGATAGTTAGTAAAATTTTATCTCATCTGAAGTGTGAATGGGGGTGTAAGCAATCGCTTACACCCCTTGTTTGAATTTTGACAGAAGTGTGTCACGCTCCAGGTCGATCCAAGCTTGTTTCAGGTTAATCTAGATCGGATTAGTAATCCAGAATACGAATTTTCGTGGGGATTAAGAGCCGTAAAATTACTTCAATATCGCAGACTGAATTTTGATGATGTTAAGCTATGTTTAGATAGAGAAATAGCTGAATTTAGAAAAAAGTATCGAGCTACGATTAGTTGCAAGTTGTATTGAATTTTTATTCAAACCTATAAATTCACCTCGATTTCATTGTATTTTCATTAGAATTTCATATCACATTGTTAATCTGTAAATAGAGAGGTTATTCGATCCAAAGTAAAAGGTATATTTTATGAAACGTTATCTGTCGATCGGCATAGCAGTTGTTGCCATTTCATTAGCTGCAAATACACCTGTAGAAGCACGAGGTAAAACTGAAGTAGTGACAAAGCCAGAAGTATCTCAACCATTAATGCTAGCAGCAGATCGCCCTTCTTCAGGATATATTACTCCATTTGAATTAGTTACTAGTGCTTATCAGGGTCAATATCGGGATCATTCTATTCCTGGATTTGGCTCGTTTATTTATGAGATCGGTACTGGAAAAATTACTGCTAAAGATTTAGTTAAAGCCGCAATTGATTCTAAAAGACTACCACCACAGGCAATCTCCGATCTCAGTTATATGAATTATGTCAGTCTTCAGTTGAGATCGATGCGGTTTTAAACTAGACGTGTATAGTTCGCTCCCAATGTTACAGAGCTGTCTAACAAATATTTGAAAATCCCAGATCCTGCGTAACAATTGAGCTTCTTATCACCTCAAGCTTTGAGGTGATTTTTTGTGGCGATCGTCATAGCGAACGCTTATCCAAATTTTAGTCTGACATAATTAGATGCTAAAGTTGTGCTAACTAAATTAGATGAATATTGAGTTTAAAATTTCACTTAAATTTCATATTAAGCGCGTAAGCTATATATAGCTGGATACAGTATTTTGCATTGCAATAAAATATGTCGGTTGCAATTATACAATTGAACGATGTCCGATCTGCATATAGCGTGAAATTCACGATTTTAATAAATGCTGTAAACGGCTTCACATCTGGAAATCAATCGAGAGTTACTCCAAATGAAAAAACAAAACATTTTAACGGGTGCTATTGCTAGCATGATGGTTACTCTAGTCTTGAGTCAAGCTAGCTATGCCAATGAATCTAACAATAATGCTTCTAAATCCAGTCCACTATCGGTTCGCACCCAAACTCATGAAGTAGCTATGTTTAACAAACAAGGAAAACCTCACAAACATCCTACAGGCAAGAAAATAAATAAACCAAAGAAAGTATCGAAAGCATCGAAAGCCTAAGTTGGTATTCGTAGCCAAGAAAATTAGACCACATCAAAAACTTAGTTGAATTTTAAGGGAAGTGCGGCAACTGCTGCACTTCCCTTATTGATTTATAAAACGCTAACGCTCTGCTCGATCGATTTATTCACCTGTAAGTGTTGCGACACGCAGACTAGATAAGGCGCGATTGTAATCGATAATCGCCGTGATGCGATTGCCACGAGCGCGAGCCAGAGCAGTCTGGGCTTGAATGACATCAGTTTGCGTACCCACCCCCGCCTGAAAGCGCAGACGAGCTAGTTTGAGACTTTCCTCAGCTTGTTGGAGAGCTTGAGCAGAAGTCGCGATATTTTTTTGATTGGAGTTGAGACTGTTGTAGGCTTGTTCGACTTCAAATCGGATTTGATTGCGGGTGGTTGTGAACTGGTTTTCAAAAATCTCTTGATTGACTCGTTCTCTGTTTGAGCCAGCTCTGGCAAAACCACCATCAAAGAAGTTCCACCTCAACTGTGCGCCGATACTATAATTATCTTGGGCAGAAGTAGAAGCTGTTAGACTTTTGCCCAAAGTGTAGTTGGCAAAAAGATCGACCTGAGCGGAGTCAGCCGCAGCAGCTACAATTTGTTGTTGTTGGCTGATGGTGCGGCGGGCTAGTTGTTGCTTAACTTCGGGGCGATTTTTGTATGCTAAAACCACACTATCTTCCAAAGAATAGCCCCAAGCCCCTAACTCACGCACGGTATCGGCAGCTTTAAATTCAGTATTGTTATCGACACTCAGTCGCTGGGCGATCCTTTTACGGGCGGTTTGCTGTTGTCCTTGAGCGTTGGTGAGATCTTGATTAGCAGTAGCCAGTTGGACTTGAGCGCGGAGGATGTCAAATCTCGTACCTACACCAGCTTTTTCTTGGAGTTGAGCCTCGCTCAAACTACGGGTTGCATCCGCGACGGCGGCTTGATTGATGATGACGGATGAATCGGCGGCTTGGAGATCGTAGTATGCTGTGATGACCTGATCGCGTACCAATTGTTCGATTCGCACCAGATCGAGCCTGTCGAAGTTAACTTGCTCTTGGGCGGCGCGAACGCTACTCTGGTTTCGACCTGCGCTCAGGATACTATAGGTGGCTTGGAGGCTGCCTTGGATGTTCGTACTAGTGCTGTTGCCAAATTGAGATTGTGTCCCGACAATTAATGGCGATCCTTGATTTTGGACGGCACTTCTCAAACCTACTTGCACTGCTTGAGCGGCTTGCGCTTCAATAATTCCGACTTTAGAGCGATTTACTGTCAGCCGAGCGGCTTGAACTTCCCGATTGTTACCAAATGCGATGTCGAGTGCCTGTTGCAGAGTGATAGATTTGTTGCCAGTAATCCGAACCTCATTACCTGTTTTGGGAAGATTGAGATTATTTTGAAGCTTGATATTATTGTTAGGTGTTGGGGTTGCAGGAGTAGTTTGGGCGAGAATCTGTGACGATTTATCGATACTTGCAGAATCCAGAGATTTTGCCTGAGTGGATTCGATTCTACCTAATCCGCCCAATCCCAGCACAATAATCGCCCCAATTGTTGGCAATCCGATCGCTATTTGGCGTTGGGGTAGTCTCTCCTGCGGAGAATCGTTCGGTGAAGATGCTCCAGCTTTAATTGGCAGGCAACTAATTTGTAAATCTGTCTGTTGGAGCAAAATCTTTTGTGAATGTTCGCTCTTTCTATTTAATATATGAATCAATTTGATTAGAGTTGGCATGTTTGATTGTCTAAGAGATCGGGTATTTAGCTCGCGAGCTGCTCTTGCTCCAGCGGCTGTGCCAAAGAATTACTCCCAATATTAGACGCTAGTAACAACTCGCAATTGAATCGGTCAAGCACTCAGTTTAAAATCCGTTAGTGAAATTTAGATGAATTTAATTCACCTGAATTTCATCTAGCACTGCAAAACTAGGAACTATCGGCGTTTAGTTGAGCAACTATGGCTATAAATACCAAATCACACATAGCTTCATCTTCAAATCTCACTCCAGCCGTCCGCGTAGTGGGGTGGTTAAGCTGGCTATTACTACCCGTCTGGATCTCGCTAGTATCGCCATCAGTACTCGCTCATGGCGGGCATGGTAATGAATTTGGCTCTCAAGATGGAACGAAAAGTACCAAGGTGCAGATCGATGGAGCAACCGCTCAACAGATTGGCGTGCAAACAGTCGCTGCCAAAAAACAAAGTTTGAATGTCGAAATTTCTGCTACCGGACAAATTGAATTATTACCTAGTAAAAAGGTCGAAGTCACCGCACCGATTCGGGGTAAACTCGTTCAGCTTTTGGTACAACCTGGGGCTAGAGTCAAAGTAGGGCAAATCCTCGCGACGCTCTCTAGCCCCGAACTCAATGACTTACGAACCAGTTCTCTCGAAAAGAAATCGACAGCCCTCGCGCTGCTCCAACAAGCTCAAACCGATCGCAACCTCGCCCAACAGAGCTACCAAAAAATCGTCGAAATCGCCACCGCTGAAACCAATCAGGCTCGGAGTCAATTAGCTGCGGCTAAATCTAGGCTGGCGCGAGAGCAACAACTCGTCAAAAGTGGCTCGATCGTCCGAGCGGCAAAAAATAGCTATCAGCGTCAACAACAAATTGCCACCGCCGAAATTAGCTCCGCTCGAACCGAACTAGAGTTAGCTCAGGAACGGTACCAAAAGGATGTAGAACTAGTTAAGAGTGGGGCACTGGCACGCCGTCAGATGTTGGAATCTCAGGCTAAACTAGCCGAGGCGAGAACTGCATTAGTCAAAGCGCAAAGTCAGCCTGGAGTTTTGAGTGCAGAAACAGAATTGCGAAAAGCTGAAACCGATTTGCCCCTGCGAGAATTGCGGGATGCCGAAAAGCAAGTAGCCGAAGCCACAGGGCAATTGGCTAGAGCGATGAACCAAAAATCGGTAGTCGAAGCCAACGCTCAACTCCAAAGAGCGAACTCAGCCGTAACCGCCGCCCAAACTCAGCTCAAACTCAGCGATGCTAGTTACCAGGGGCGACTGGCACAATTGGGAAATCGGGCTAATGCTGAGGGGATCGTCACCGTTACCGCCCCGATCGATGGGACGATCGCCGATCGCGAAATCACGATCGGGCAGTCTGTCGCCGATGCTGGTGCGAGGTTAATGACGATTACTGACGATCGACAAGTGTTGGCAACGGCAAATATCTACGAACGGGATTTAGGACGATTAAAAATCGGTCAGCAGGTTAGTGTGAAAGTGCCTGGAGCAAGCGAGCGAGTGTTTTCAGGTCAAATCTCGCGAATTGGGACGGCAGTAGACTCCCAGAGCCGTGTAGTACCCGTTCAAGCAACCTTGGATAATAGCCAGGGGCTACTCAAAGCCGGAACTTTCGCCGAAATCAAGCTGGCGACAAGTCAAATTACTATCCCTGTCGTCGTAATTCCGGCTAGTGCGGTAGTAGAAGCAGACCAAGAGAAATTAGTATATGTCAAAAGTGGCGACAGCTATCAGCCCACAACCGTCACCCTCGGACAAACTGTTGGCGATCTAGTCGAAGTCAAGACCGGACTATTTGCTGGCGATCTGGTCGTCAATAAACGCGCGCCTCAACTCTATGCCCAATCTTTAAAAAAGCAGCCAGCTAGTGAGGAGAAAACAACAACAGCAGCCAAACCTGAAGCTGTTAGTCAAAACCAAATACCAACTTATCTCATTTGGGGATTAGTACCTGTTGCGGGCATTCTCGGCGGTAGTGCTTGGTGGTTAAAGAAAAGAAGCGAACGGAACGCCAATAGTTCGACTGATTTTATCGAGCCAGAGGACGAACTGAATTATCTGCCCAATGAGGAAATACCCGCAATTGAGGAAGATCCCAAACACCATAGTTATCCAAACTCCGCTCGATATCCACAGATCGGTGCTACTTCGCGAGACGTTGGCGAAGCCTCTCGGAACGAGAATCGCTGACTCGCTAGCACAGTATCGATATCGATTGCCCAGTTTTACCCAGACAGGTGCGGTCGAAATTACCTGAAACTTAGCTGGTGGCTGTGGCGAGAGTAACCCAGCGAACAACCCATCCTGCTGTTATGAATCAAACACTTACTGTCAATCTAATTTGGGGTTTAGTCCTATTCTTGGGCGTTATTATCGGTGGTGCCTTGTGGCTCGGTAACAAACGCGATCGCATGGCAGCCGCTTCAATAGATTCACAGGCACGAGTGCCAGCTACTGCCGCCGATGAATTATCAATGTCAGAGTCAGATCCCGATCGAGATCGGGCGATCGTTATCGAGGAGACAGAAGATGATGATGATGCCGAACCTCCCTATATCGGCTGGTTTTATTAAGATCGTTGACTATTAATTATTTTTACGCTCGGTTCGCTAATTAAATGGTCGATCGCACAGCGGTGACTGGTGGTATTGAGTGCAATTGTCATTATGATTGCAATTTTACGCTGATACTTATCCTCATATCTAACACTAAAAATGCTCGGAAATATCGTTCAGTGGGTAATTAACCGTCGTTGGCTGGTCGTAATCGCCACTGTTATCGTCTCATTGTGGACGGTTTATGTCATTCCCCAGATGCCGCTGGATGTGTTGCCAGCTTTTGCGCCGCCGCAAGTGGAAATCCAAACCGAAGCCCCCGGACTCGCACCAGAGGAAGTAGAATCGCTAGTAACATTACCGATCGAAAGTGCGATTAATGGTACGCCTGGAGTCACAGCCGTGCG
Source organism: Chamaesiphon minutus PCC 6605 (assembly GCF_000317145.1). Taxonomy (GTDB): domain Bacteria; phylum Cyanobacteriota; class Cyanobacteriia; order Cyanobacteriales; family Chamaesiphonaceae; genus Chamaesiphon; species Chamaesiphon minutus. The sequence goes on from NC_020053.1 coordinate 74,173, forward strand.
TTCGTCGAGTGCGGCGGGAATTTCAGTAGTGCGGACGGTCTTTGGTTGGTCAACTGACATTTATCAGGCACGTCAACTGATTACCGAGCGACTGCAACAAGCTGTCAGTAAGCTACCGCCAGGAGTCGAACCGCCCCAAATGTCCCCCACCACTTCTCCCGTCGGGTTGGTGGTGCAGTATGCTTTTACCGTCGCCGATGGCGAGCAGAGTGCTAGTCCAAATTCCTTAATGGCAGCTCGGCGGATTGTCGATTGGCAAGTGACAAATCGCCTCCTCGCCGTGCCAGGAGTCAGTCAAGTTTTGGTGTTCGGTGGCGACGAGCGACAGTTTCAAGTACTAGTCGATCCCGTCAAATTAGCAGCTTTTAATATTACTCTAGACCAAGTTGCCCAAGCGACTAGAAAAGCGAATGTCAATGCCGCAGGTGGTTTTTTTATTACTCCCGATACTGAGAAATTGATTCGGGGGATCGGGAGGATCGAATCGATCGAAGATCTCCAGAAATCGACAATTGTATCCCGCAATGGCACCCCTGTTAGATTGCAAGATGTCGCTGATGTCCAAATTGGTGCGGCATTAAAACGGGGCGATGGTAGTTTTAACGGTAAGCCAGCAATTATCGTGATGGTGAATAAGCAACCCAGCTTTGATACGCCGACTGTCAGCCGTGCGGTGGAAAAAGCGGTCGCCGAAATTAAAGTTGGCTTGCCCAAAGATATTCAAGTTAAGACCACTTTTCGTCAAGATAGTTATATCGAATCTTCCGTCGATAATGTGCGTTCTTCGTTGATCCAAGGTAGTATTATTGCTGCAATTATCTTGATTCCATTTCTGTTGAATTGGCGAATTCTAACGGTGTGTTTATTAGACTTTTTCTTGACATTACTATTTGGGATGTTAGTCCTGTCATGGTTGGGAGTTGGTTTGAATACCATGACATTAGGCGGCTTGGCGGTAGCAATTGGCACGGCGATCGATGATGCGATCGTCTATGGTGAAAATACTTATCGTCGCTTGCGTGAAAATAAAGCTGAAGGCGATCCACTCACCCCGCTGGAAATCATTTTTGAAGGTTCTCAAGAAGTGCGCGATTCACTCTTAGGTGCGACGATTATTGGAATTATTGTCTTCTCACCAATCTTTACATTACCAGGGATTGAAGGGAAGATTTTCACCCCAATGGGGATTGCTTACTTAGCAGTAGTTGTCGTTTCTAGTTTAGAATCTCTACTTGTTTCTCCAGCTTTGTGTGCGATTTTACTGCCTGCTACTAAGGTATCACAGCGAGAACCGTGGCTGGCGAGATTTTGCAAGGCAATTTATAACGCGTGTTTGAATTTCTCGATGAAAAATCCCCTGTTAATCATGGGAACTGCTACGGTTTTAACCGTCGCATCAATGATAGTTATTCCCTCTTTTGGCAGAGCATTTTTACCAGAGTTTCAGGAGCAAACGATGGTAAATACACTATTGTCCTACCCAACTGTTTCCCTCGAAGTTAGCACCAAAGCGGGTCATGTCGTCGAAGAGTCATTGAAAAATGATAAGCGGTTTACATTCATTCAAACTCGTGCCGGACGCGCCGCTGGTGACTCTGATGCCGCAGGTGTGAATCTGGCTCACGTTGATGTCGAAATCAGTAAACTAGGGATGGAAGATCGGCAAGAATCGCTCAAAGTAATGCGCCAAGCATTCGAGAAAATTCCAGGTGCAGCCGCAAATATCGGCGGTTTTTTACAACATCGGATGGATGAAGTTTTGTCGGGGGTGCGAAGTTCGATCGCGGTAAAAATTTTCGGTTCTGACTTAGCCGAGTTACGGAAAATTGGGCAAGAAGTAGAAAAACAAATGGCAACAGTCAATGGTGTTGTCGATTTACAACTCGAACCCCAAATTCCAGTACCGCAGATTCAAATTAAATTCGATCGTGATGCAGCTAGTCGTTACGGGCATACAGTGGGAGATTTATCTGAGACGATTGAAACTGCCCTCAATGGTAGGGTCGTTTCTAAAGTGCTCGAAAATCAACAATCTTTCGATTTAGTTGTCTGGTTGAAACCCGAAGCACGGCAGAGTCTAGAAACCATTCGCAATCTCTTAATCGATACTCCCAACAATCAAAAAATCCCGTTAGCTAGTATCGCCAAGATCGAGCAAGGGAAGGGGCCAAATACTATCAATCGGGAAAATGTTTCGCGCTTAATCGTCGTATCAGCTAATGCCAAAGGTCGCGATATTCGCTCGCTCGTTTCTGAGATCGAAGCTAAAGTTAAAAGCAACGTCCAATTGCCGACGGGATATTTTATTCAATATGCAGGTCAGTTTGAAGCTGAAGAACGTGCCACTAAAAACATTTTAGTTTTTGGCGCGATCGCGTTTGTGGCAATTACTGTCTTGATGTATCTTTCCGTTAAATCTATCCCGTCAACGCTAATGATTATGATTAACTTACCAATTGCTTTGGTAGGCGGGGTCATTGCGGTGGCTCTGACGGGTGGCGTAATTTCGATCGCGTCTCTAGTGGGATTTGTATCCTTGTTTGGGGTGGCAACTCGGAACGGGTTATTACTAGTAGATAACTACAATACTAAATATGCCGAAGGAATGCCCATGAAGGAAATCATTGTTAAAGGTTCGATGGAGCGACTAAATGCCATCTTGATGACGGCTTTAACTTCAGGCTTAGGTTTAGCACCGATGGTATTTCAAGGCGGATCGGGACAGGAATTATTACAACCTTTATCGATCGTTGTATTTGGTGGTTTATTTACTTCTACTGCGATTACGTTATTGGTATTACCCGCTCTATATGCCAAGTTTGGGAAGCATTTATTTCCGAAAAAAGTGGAAGAACCCAAGGTAGAACAATTTTTCATGCACATATAAACTATACCAATCCCAACAACAATATTTGTTAGAATAAACTAGCTTAAATTCAACACTTGTTTAATTCTTAGATCGATCTTTTATCTAGTTTTTATCATCGAGAATTATATCGATTCAGTAGAGACGAAAAAGTTAGCTCGCTCTTCGGTTCGCCCCGATCCAGCTAGAAGTAGAAATGCAGAACATAACAGCCGACACATTTCCAGGACTAGAGATAGCTACCAACCATCATTACAGTATTGTTAGCATCACCTTTGCTCTAGAGAAAATTACGAACATTCAAGATCGGTAACAGGTACTCACGATGCTTAATACAATTGTCAAATGGTCGATCGCCCAACGGTGGCTGATAGTTATCGCTTCCCTGCTAATTAGCATCTGGGGGTGGCGCGTATTGGGACAAATGCCCCTTGATGTATTTCCTAGCTTTGCACCGCCGCAAGTAGAAATCCAAGCCGATGCGCCTGGATTAGCACCTGAAGAAGTAGAATCACTGGTAACACGCCCGATCGAAAGTGCCATCAATGGTACTCCAGGATTAGAATCACTCCGCTCCTCTTCAGCGGTGGGAATTGCTTCAGTCAAAGCTGTATTTAGCTTGTCAACAGATATTTATCGCGCTCGTCAACTCGTCACCGAACGGCTCCAGCGGGTGCAAAGTGTTTTACCCAAAGGTGTCGGACAACCAGAGATTTTACCCGTTAGTTCGCCATTGGGTTGGACGGTGAAATATGCCTTTTCGGGTAACGACATGATGGAAGTCTGGCGGGCGGTGAATTGGGATGTCCGCAACCGCCTGTTAGCCGTACCAGGGGTAAGTAATGTCTTCCTTTATGGTGGCGATGAGCGTCAGTACCAGGTGCTAATCGATCCAGATAAACTTAAAGCATTTAATGTCTCTGTTGCTGACGTTACCAAGGCTGTCCAGAATTCTAATGCTAACGTTCCTGGCGGATTTTTGATTAGTCCCGATCGCGAGATGTTGGTACGCGGGATTGGTAGAATTCAATCGATCGAACAACTCCAAAAATCGGCGATTAAAGCGATTAATGGCACACCAGTATTACTCGAACAAGTTGCCGATGTCAAAATCGCTCCCGCACTGCGCCGTGGCGACGGATTATTTCGCGGTAAGCGGGCGTTAATTTTGACCGTCACTAAACAGCCAGTCGCCGATACCCCTACAGTAGTTAAAGCTGTCGAAGCAGCAATGGCAGAGCTAAAAGCAGGACTACCTAAAGATATTACCTTTACTAAAACTTTCGACCAAGATCTATTTATTGAAGCCTCGATTAAAAATGTTGAGGAGGCTTTAAGAGATGGGACGATTATTGTTTCAGTAATCTTAATTATTTTCTTGATGAATTGGCGGACGGTACTGATTAGTCTGAGTGCTTTACCATTATCGCTATTACTCGGATTAATTATTTTAAATTGGACGGGACAGGGTTTAAATACGATGACGCTGGGTGGTTTGGTAGTCGCGATCGGATCTGTAGTCGATGATGCGATCGTCGATATGGAGAATGTCTACCGTAGGCTGCGAGAAAATCAGGTCGCGGCGAACCCACTACCACCGCTCCAAGTGGTATTTAATGGCTCGGTAGAAGTTCGAGTCAGCGTATTATTTTCGACAGTAATTATTGCCGTAGTATTTGCTCCGATCTTCGTACTATCAGGAGTAGAAGGACGGATCTTTACGCCGATGGGGATGGCTTATTTACTTTCGATTTTGGCATCTACATTAGTCGCCTTGACGCTCACCCCCGCTCTTTGTGCTTTACTTCTAGCCAATCGTAGATTACTTAGCTCCGAAACTTTCGTCGAGAAAATGGCACACCGTTTTTATCGACCATTGCTGCTATTGGCAATGAAATTCCCGAAGATAGTCTTGGGAATATCCCTAGCTGGATTTGTCGCTGCAATGGTCATTCTCCCTGGATTGGGGAAGGTATTTTTACCAGAGTTTCAAGATCGATCGCTAGTTAATGCGCTTACTCTCTATCCTGGGCAATCATTGGAATCGACAGACCAAGCGGCTCTAGCTGTAATGTCGGCGTTCAAAGATGATAAACGCTTTGACACCATGCAGTTTCGAGCGGGTTTCGCTCAAGGTGATGCGGATGTGGCTGGGGTAAATTCAGGTGAATTAGATGTCCAAATTAGTGAAGAGGGCGACAAAGATCGTGAAAAAACGATCGCTAGTCTCAGATCGGAACTCGACAAATTACCTGGGGTAGCCACTAATATTGGGGGCTTTATTTCTCACCGGATGGATGAGATCCTATCGGGAGTCAGAAGTGCGATTGCGGTGAAAATTTATGGCCCCGAATTACCACAACTTCGCACGATCGGGCAACAAGTGCAAACTGCAATGGGTGGAGTTGCTGGGATTGTCGATCTCCAGTTGGAACCCCAAATTCCAGTCAAACAAGTAGAGATTAAATTCGATCGCGCTGCCGCCGCACGGTATGGTTTGAGTATTGGCGACTTAGCCGAAACGATCGAGACTGGACTAAATGGGCGCACTGTTTCTCAAGTATTGGAAAAACAACAAACATTTAATCTAGTGGTATGGCTAGATGAGAAATACCGCAATAATTTGGACGTATTAGGTAATTTACTCGTTGATATTCCAGGCGGTCAAAAAATTCCCTTAGCGCAAGTTGCCAAAGTCGAATATGGTAGCGGCCCCAGTACGATCAATCGGGAAAATGTATCGCGATTGCTGATTGTCTCCGCCAATGTTTCTGGGCGAGACTTAGGTTCTGTAATTACTGACGTTCGATCGAAAGTCAAAGAGATCGCTCTACCCAGCGGCTATTACATTCAGTTTGGCGGTCAGTTTCAAGCTCAAGAGCAAGCCACTCAAACCTTGCTTGTAGCTGGAGCATTTTCGCTCATCGCGATCGCAATTCTCATCTATTTTGCTGTCAATTCCATTCCCGCCACATTGATGATTATGATTAATCTGCCACTAGCTCTAATTGGTGGTGTAATTGCTGTTGCTAGCAGTGGGGGGATTATCTCGGTTGCTTCGATGGTGGGCTTTATTACCTTGTTTGGCGTTGCTACCCGTAACGGATTGCTACTGGTGGATAACTATAATCATCGGTTGGCACAAGGACTACCCCTGAGAGATGTAATCGTCGAAGGTTCGATGGAACGGCTGGTGGCAATTTTGCTCACTGCACTAGCTTCAGCCTTGGGAATGGTACCGCTGGTAATCGGTTCTGGTGCGGGTAAAGAGATTTTACAGCCTTTGGCGGTAGTGGTATTAGGCGGATTGTTTACTTCCACTGCGCTCACACTCCTAGTCTTACCTGCTCTGTATTCACTATTTGGTCGATTTATTGTGAACAAGAGTAGCGAACGGACTCACGAGCTTAGTCCGATTCCAGAACTGGACTGATTTTGTAGCTTAAACTTATTCTTCGTCGATTTAAATTTCATCTAAATTTCATAATTGACATTTATAGTGATTAGTATCCAAATCAGAAGATCGCAATAATGAAAAAAACTTGCACAAAAACAACCTTGACTAATGCACTCCTAATTAATAACCTCGCTAAAATTTTAAGATTGTGTTTGGTGACTAAATTAGATAGTCAGCGATCGGTTGTCGAGCGATCGCTAGTTGCACAAACCGATCCTATTCCTCCCTATGACGACCCTTTATATTGAAATTGAAGTTTTGTCTGTCAAGTGAGTGCGATCTTCTTGAAATAGATGAATTTATTCGAGCCTCTCTATATCGATCGTGTAGCGAAAGTCGCTACTCAAACCGAGCGGGAAATTCACATTCAAGATGGCTCGATTTGACTAAATATGTTTAATTGAGTTTGACCGCTTCGTCAATGAGGGGGGTGTATTTATTTTATATACGGGCAGGGTGGTACTAGCACCCCCTCATCCAGGGAGCGAGTTGAATGAATAATTTTAGATAGATCTACTTTATTAAAATGGATGATTAAATGGTGACAAGCTTAGAAATTTACCGTTTATAGTCAATATAGAGCTAGGGAGCTAAAGTAATGGGAAAAATCTGCCAATCTATTAATTATTTAGGTCGATTGACTATCGCCTCTAATAGTTGCGATCGTGCAAACGCCAATGATATTGATCGCCATTCACCGCATGTAGATGATAAATTCGATGCCAACTCTAGCTGGATAAATGTTTGCTCATCGATTCAGGTACACGTTCCCTGCCATAGTCAAATATTGACAAAATTATGGATTTATATTCCTGAAAATTTTAAGCCTCAAACTGCCAAAATTGAAATTACCGATTCGGCAGAGCCGACGCTTAGCGAACGAGATTTGACAAATCAGATTTTACGCACACGAACGATTGCTGCTCTAATTTCTCGTCAAGGTCAGTGGCTGCAAATAAAATTCGAGCGGTCGATCGCTCCCGACACAAAGTTGTCGATCGCCTTTAATAGTATCAGCCGAAATATGCTAGTAAGACTGCCGGAATATTTTGTGTATGGCAAATCTGTAAATGGGCAAAGCAGTTTTATAGGTAGAGGCTATTTCGAGCGAACGGAGCGATTTTAGTATCCAGCAAAATATCAAGACATAAGTTATCTAAGAATTTTTGATGTGAAATATGTGAATGACTTCACTATCTCTTTTGTTAAATTTAGTTCGATCGACGGAATTAGTTGTTTGCAGGTATTAAAAATAATGATAAAAGTTAAGGAAATTAAGTGCAATTATTTCTGTTGTTACACATTAAAAGCTGAGATCTGTTACTATCCATCATCTTAATTTATATATGTTCAGATTTTACAGATCCTAGAAAATAGATCGAATAGTAGCTAGATTTCTTCATTTCATCTGGATTTCATCTTAGCTATTTATATTTGATATATAGAGAGATAAGAGAGTCTAAAGCAATGAAAAAAATCTGGCTATTTATCGCTACTTGGGGTTTAGTAACTACAGCAGTTAATATTGGCAGCTATGCAAGTGCTAATGGTGACGACAGTACTTCACCCCATGTAGATAGTAAATTTGAGTTTCCTAATACTAGGTGGGCGACTGTCCGCCAGACTATTCAAGTCCATGTGCCCCCAAGCAGTCAAGCATTAACACTGTTATGGATTGATATTCCTAGAAATTTCGAGCTTCAAACTATCAAAATTGAAATTACAGATGGAAATAGACTAATCCCAGCCCCAATTTCCCGTCAAGGTCGGTGGCTGCTAATCAATTTCAGTCAACCGATCTCACCTAATACTAAATTACGGATTGATTTTAATGGTGTAAACCGTAATATGCTGCTCCAATCGTCTGTCTATTCTGTTTATGGCAAGACTATAGATGGGCTAACCAATTTTATTGGCACAGCGTACTTTCCTCAAGCAGATTAATTTTGTATTCTAAAGCTAGATATGCAGATACCACTATCTATATATTACATATATGATAAAGCTGCGGATAGGTCAATCGATTTTATTGCTGAAGTATATTTATCCGAGCAAAATATTTAATTAGGAGTGTGAAACATGAAACCATTAACTTCAGGAATTATTGTGTTAGCTAGTTCTGGACTATTATTACTTGGAGCCTGTAGCAAAGAGGCAAAAAATAGTGATTCGGCGAATCCAAATGCTACTACACCTTCAGCCGAAACAGCATCTCCAGTAACAACTACACCTCCAGCTACAACCACAGCTAAAACCCAAAGTAGTGAGGGTGGGAAGAGTAATGGTGGACAAGTAGTAGAATCGGGGAAATATCACTTAGAGTTCGTTCCAGAGAAGGGAACTAGTGAAACTCACTTAGATTTATACCTTCAAAAAGGTGACAATCATGAAGCTGTTGCTAATGCAAAAGTCACGGCTGATGTCCAGTTACCAGATGGTAAACTGAAAACTGTTCCACTTAGTTATGATGCCAGTGGTAAACATTATGCAGCAGTATTAAAAGAGAAAGTCACTGGTCAATATCAAGTCAAAATTACTGCAACGATTGGTAGTGAGAAAGCTGACGGTCGCTTCAATTTCGTTCGATAACTAAAATACATTTTTGAGGAGGAATGTACGAGCGATTCCTCCTCCTTCCGAGAGTTACTGGCGAGGTGCAACTTTAGGCATACTACAACCACTGCCACAATCGCAACCACTGGCACATTTACCACAACCACAGTCAGCAGCAAAAGCAGCTCCAGCAGTCACAACGGCAATAGCTACAGCAGTTACTGTTGCTTTTAAAATATTTTTAGCGGTCATAATTTCTATTATCCTTGAGTACCCCCCAATCATAAACCCTCTAGTTGGCTTGAGAGTCAAGCAAGATAGGCAAACTATATGCGGTAGAACCAATGCTGAAAATTGGCGATCTCAAAGAGCGAACGGGAGTGAAAGTTAGTACCCTACGTTACTACGAGAGTTTAGGCTTACTACAACCAGCACTTAGGAGTGATAGCGGCTATCGCTACTTCCATGACAATGCCGTGCAACGAGTATTGTTCATCAAGAAAGCTCAAACTCTCAATTTTTCTTTAACTGAGATTCAAGAAATTTTCAATTCTCACAATCGAGGTACAGCCGTCTGCTCGATTGTCAAAGATTTAATCGATCGAAAAATTAGTCATTTAGACATCGAGATTCAAAAGCTGCTCGAATCCAAACAAAGATTGGAAAGTCACCGCGAACGATGGTCTACCTATCCTGAAGATCTTCCTAATAGTGAAAGTGTCTGCACTCTAATTGAAGAATTGATATCGCTAGAAGCTAGTACTGTCAATTAATTCTGTAGATAAAATATCAATTTCGAGCGTTCGTCTTCATTTTTCTGCCAACGATCTTAGTCTTTTAATGAAAGTATTTTCACTCTCATTAAAAGACTAAGATCGTTATTTATTTACCTCGGATATAACCTGGTGAATAAGATGAAGATGGCGTGCTAACTGGTGACTGCATTTTCTTACAACAACCACCGCAACTGCGCTCTTGAGCAGAAGCCGCCCCAGTTGTTATTAATCCTAATGTGGCTAATGCCAAGATCGATCCGATCGCTAGTTTAATTTGTTTCGACATAATTACCTTTGATAATTTTCTATTCTAAGTTGTTACCTTCATTATAAAGTTTCTACTGGACTGTAGAGTCAATAGCTGACTTGAAATAATGTTTAGAATAAAAGTCCGTGATGTAAAAAGTGACGTTGGTAATAATTTTTGGTAAAATATAACAAGCTTAATTACTAATATTTATCAATGCAAATATGTGATTTCACCTTAATTTCATCTTGGTGTGTTAGAGCAAAATCCAATGCTTTTAAATGCCTTGAAGATAATAAACAAACTAAATAATCTATGCCAATAGGCTGATTTATTTACTACAAATTATTTGTGAAGATTAATACAGCAAACATCAAAATGTTTGTAGACGTTTTTTAAGGAGTAATCTGATGACTACTACTCAATCTCGTAACTCTCAACTCGAAGCTTGTATTGAAGCCTGCCTAAAATGTCTCCAAGACTGTGAATTTTGCACCACTGCCTGTCTGGATAGTGACATGGTGCAGATGATGGCTGCTTGCATCAAAGCCTGCCGCGATTGCGCCGATCTTTGCGCTCTTTGTGCCCGGTTTATGAGTCGCACTTCCGACCTACACGCTCAATTATGCGCGGTTTGTGCCGATGCTTGCGATCGCTGTGCTGCTGAATGTGCCAAGCACGACCACGAACATTGTCGTCGCTGTGCTGAGTCTTGTCGTCGCTGTGCCGAATCTTGCCGTCAAATGTCGATGGCACATTAGTAATAAATCCCTAATCTAGCGTTTGGCGATTCTGCTTGACCCTCTAGTTAGCTAGAGGGTCAAGAATAGAAAGTAACTAAACCCAAAAGAGCACGATTATCGTTTTGTAATACCCAAGGCTAAGCTCTGCCAAAGAATTCCCATCGGCTCGCAAGAAATTTGCCCATCGCTATCCAACTAAAATATCTAAAAAATTATGACCGAGCGTAATAACCAAGATCGAGCATTCGTCGTTGGCAACGCCTCTTCCGTGGAGAATCATAGAAAAATGGCAAATCCAGCAACATTTCCACCAAAAATATGGGTAGGATTTGCGATCGCTGCCATCTTTTTGAGCAGCGGATTGGCGGCATGTTCCAATCGCACAGCGCAATCGCCATCAACAACAGATACTACGACCACGACCACGACTAGTCCAGCCGTAAGTTCAGCTCCCAGCTCATCGCCATCAACAACAGCGACTACACCCACGACCGATCCTTCTGTCAGTTCATCTCCAAACTCATCGAGTCAAACTATCTCCGATCGAGATTTTCTGACCATGATGACTGCCCATCACAAGCAAGCACTTGAAATGGCGGATTTAGCCCTAACCCGTGCCAAGCGTCCTGAAATCAAACAACTAGCTCGATCGATTATCAAAGACCAAAAGAGCGAGATTCAAACAATGGCAGCCCTTTATAAGACATCCTATGGCACAGAAATTCCCGCGATGGCAATGGGTGGTGGAATGATGGGCAAGGATGGCAATTCGATGAATGGCATGAATGGCATGAATGGCATGAATGGCATGAAAATGGATATGAATGCTCTCAAAAATGCCGCTGATTTCGATAAAGAATTTTTGCAGCAGATGAGTGTCCATCACCGGACAGCAACCGAGATGAGTCAGATGGTGTTACGGACGACCAAATCGCCAGAAATTCAGACATTAGCTCGGTCGATTATTAAGGCTCAAACTGCCGAGATCGCTCAGATGCAAAAATGGTACCAAAGTTGGTATAAATCCAACCTACCAAATAACACTTAAATTTAAAGTTTATCGATCCGCTTGACTCTCTAGCGGACTAGAGAGTTGAGAATAAGCATAAGTACATCTAAAACGCGCTCATCAAACTACCAACGAACAATGACTATCCAACTAAACATTCCTAACATGGCTTGCTCTGCCTGTAGTGAAACGATCTCCAAGGCAGTAATAGCGATTACCTAACGGTAGGCTACGCCAACGATCCGACAGCAACCGTGCAAGCCGATCCCAAAACCAAGCAAGTCAAGATTGAGACTCAAGCCTCTCAATCAGCGATCGAGAGTGCTATTACAGCGGCTGGCTACCAAGTAAATTAGCATAAATTAGAGTTCCAAACGGAGAAATCTCCCTGATTGATACCTTGACTTTGCATAAACGATCGCCAGTTTGCTAAATTACCCAAAATTCATCGATCGATTGTGTCAGTAATGGTACTGACATTGCCGATTATCAAAGCTAATTGGAGCTATATATATGTCTAAAATCGGTCTTTTTTATGGTACTCAAACAGGCAAGACAGAATCGATTGCCTTGATGATTCAAGAACAACTAGGTAGCGATGTTGTAGATATCCATGAAATAGCAGATGCCACAGGTGCTGATTTTGCTGACTACCAAGATCTAATTATCGGCGCACCAACATGGAATGTCGGTGAGTTGTCAAGCGACTGGGAAGATTTCTTTTCAGACTTGGATGATATTGATTTTAATAATAAGACCGTAGCTTACTTTGGGGTTGGCGACCAAACTGGCTATCCTGATAGCTTCATGGACGCGATCGGGATTCTCGAAGAAAAAATTAGCGCGCTAGGTGGTAAGACTGTTGGTGCTTGGCCGACTGATGGTTATGACTTTAATGAGTCACGGGGTGTCCGCAACGGTAAATTCATTGGTTTAGCACTAGATGAAGATAACCAAGGAGATTTAACCGAGTCGCGCATCAAAACTTGGTCGAGTCAGGTCAAACAAGCCTTTGGTGTCTGAGCATCACTATTGAGGATTGGTATTTCTCAAAATCTATAGTCAAAACTATCTTAATAAGGTATTTTCGACTAATTCTTGTAGAAATAGTTTGACAGTCTAAGCTAAATTCATTTGAATTTCATCTCAGGCTGTCAAACTGGAAGTCAAGTTAGATTTACTATCTCAATAACATTCGATCTGTAAGATCTAATCGGACAAAATAACCTTAGTGGTATCTTCATGAATAAGAACGAGCTGCCCCCTACAGGCAGTCATCAATACCCCCTCACTCGTCGCAGTTTCATTCGAGGGGGTGGCATTGCCAGCGGACTGATCCTTAGCAGTGGCATTCACAGTCTACTATCGAGTTGTTCGTCTCCATCTTCTACCACGAAACTACCTGAGAATAATACTGTAGCCCGCACTCCGAATCCGAAATTTACTCCCGATCTAGAAATTAACCTCAAGGCTGCACCGAAAACGGTGCAAATCCTCGCTGGACAACCAACCCAAGTTTGGTCTTATGCAGCAGAGCTAGTCAAAGGCGACCCAAACAGCTTACAAGCTGTTCCCGATAGTTATTTAGGCCCGATTATTCGCGTTCGGCAAGGTCAGCGCGTCCGAGTCAACTTCCAAAATAACCTACCCCAAGGGCAAAGTAGTATCGTGCATTGGCATGGCTTAATTTTGCCAGAAGACATGGACGGACATCCTCGTTTTGCAATTCAACCTGGACAAACCTATGTATATGAGTTTGAGGTTGTTAATCGGGCGGGGATGAACTGGTTTCATCCGCATCCAGATATGCTGACAGGGCAACAAGCTTATGCTGGCTTAGCGGGGCTGTTTATCGTCACAGATCCAGAAGAAGCCGCTCTCAAACTACCAGCAGGTGCTTATGAAGTGCCGATCGTCCTGCAAGATCGTACCTTAGATGCCAGTAACCAACTCCTTTATTTGGGCAGCAAAATCGGTACACCTCGTAACGATGGCATGGAGGGAATGGGCGGCATGGGTAGCATGTCACAGGGCAACTCAAATCAGTCTGGTGGCAGCATGGGTAACATGAGCAGCATGATGGGCTTTTTAGGTGAAAAGATTTTTATCAATGGCAAGCCCGACTTTACCCTGGCTGCGGCAACGCGAGTCTACCGCCTCCGCATCCTCAATGGTTCTAACGCCCGCATCTACAAGCTGGCATGGAGTAATGGCGATCCCTTGACCCTTATCGGCACTGATGGGAGCTTGCTGAGTCAACCTGTCACTCGCAAGTATGTGATGCTGGCTCCAGGCGAGCGGCTCGATGTTTGGGCAGACTTTAGCAAGCTGAAAGTTGGAACGCAATTAGCTCTCAATAGTCTGGCTTTCTCTGGAGCCGAGAATGTCGGTGGGAATAGTATGGGCGGGATGAGTTCTGGTAATGCCCCAGAACTTGGTGCGGCGATGACCCTATTTAACGTCAAGATCGCGCGGACGGAAACAGAAACTTTGCAGCTTCCCAACAAACTAGCCGCTCTACCCTTATTGCGTCCAGAAGATGCTACTAATGCTGCCCAACCTCGCCCCGTTGAGCTTTCGCTCCAAGGGATGAAATGGGTGATGAACGGGCAACCCTTTGAAATGACTACCGCCACACCGCAGGAAACTGTCAAGTTAAATTCGATCGAGCAGTGGGAGATTATCAACAAACTCAATCCTGGCGCGATGATGGATGCCAAGGGGATGGCGCATCCCATTCATCTACACGGCGTGCAGTTTCAAGTCATCAGTCGCCAAGTTTTGCCAGAACTTGCCGCCGGATGGCAAACAGTTAAGGATGGCTATGTGGATGAAGGCTTCAAGGACACTGTAATGGTGATGCCAGGTGAGCGAGTCAAATTGCTAATGAAATTTGATAAATACAGCGGCTTATTTACCTACCATTGCCATAACTTAGAACATGAAGATGCTGGGATGATGCGGAATTATCGAGTCAATGCCTGAGTATTCTATCTATCTCAAATAATCGAGTTTATTTACTGGGAAAATCATGAGCGATCTAATTGTTGTCGGCTTCAAAGATGAGTTCAAAGCAGACGAGGTTTTAATCGAGCTGAAGAGACTCGAACTAGAGTATTTAATCGACTTGGAAGATGCGGCTGTTGTGGTCAGAAATCAACAAGGTAAAGTTAAAATCAAGCAAGCTCAAGAACTTGTAGCTGATGGTGCCGTAAGTGGAGGCTATTGGGGATTGCTGCTGGGCATCATTTTCTTCCATCCAATCTTGGCTGTCTTAGGTGCAGCCGCTGGAGCAATTTCAGGAGCATTAACCGATGTCGGGATTGATGACAATTTTATTCACGATATTGGTAGCACGATTGAGCCTGGAACTTCCGCCATCTTTGTGTTGGTGAGAAAAGCAACACCCGATAAAGTTTTAGCAGCTTTAAGTAAGTTTGATGGCAAAGTTTTACGGACTTCATTATCAAGAGAGGATGAAGCAAAATTACAAGCTGCTCTAATAAAGCATGAATTAGTGGTACTTTAACAAAAAAATAGATAATTTTACAGATTGATAACGCGCTTGGATCGATCGAATAACTGAGTTGAAATATATGGAAGATCTAAATCTAAAACTCAAGGGGATGAGTTGTGCCTCCTGTGCCAACAGTATCGAGAAAGCAATCCTGAATGTGCCAGGGGTAGTAGAAGGTAACGTCAATTTTAGTATCGATCGAGCCAGCGTTCGCTACGATCCCAAGCAGACTAATATTAACATCATCACTAAAGCAGTTGTTGATATTGGGTATGAGGCGCAAATTATCCCCGCAGATCTCAGCAGTGAAGACGACCTCGGAAATAGTCAACAACAACTAGAAGAGCGAAATCTTCAGCGCAGAGTTCTAGTCGGGGCAATTCTCAGTGTACTGCTGGTCATCGGCAGTTTGAGCCATTTTAATCTCACACTTCCATCCTTCTTAGTTAAACTGGAAAATCCCTGGGTACAGCTAGTACTAGCATCACCCGTACAGTTTTGGGTAGGTAGGGAATTCCAAATATCGGCATGGAAGGCATTTCGCCACCGTACCGCTGATATGAATACCCTGATTGCGCTCGGCACGAGTATCGCCTTTTTCTATTCACTCTGGGTAACGATCGATCCTCGTTACTTCACAACACAAGGATTATCCGCAGAAGTCTACTATGAAGCGACGGCGATGATTATCACCTTGACGCTGTTGGGAAGATGGTTGGAAAATCGTGCCAAAGGAGCCACGTCGTCAGCGATTCAGGCATTGATGGGGTTACAGGCAAAAACTGCACGGGTGGTGCGGGATGGTAGAGAACTTGACATTCCGATCGCGGAAGTTGCTCTTACAGATATTGTCGTAGTACGTCCTGGTGAGAAAATTCCTGTCGATGGTGAAGTTGTATCGGGATATTCCACTGTGGATGAGTCGATGCTCACTGGCGAAAGTTTTCCAGTAACTAAACAAGTCGGCGATGAAGTTGTCGGTGCAACTCTCAATAAAATGGGTAGCTTTCAGTTTCGGGCGACTAAAATCGGCAAAGATACCGCCCTAGCTCAGATTGTCAAATTAGTCCAACAAGCGCAAAATTCTAAAGCCCCAATCCAAAAACTAGCCGATAACATTACTAGCTGGTTCGTTCCGGTAATTCTGGCGATCGCTGTGACAACTTTCGTAGTCTGGTTTCTAACGATCGGCAATTTTACTCTATCGATCGTCACAATGGTCGGTGTATTAATTATCGCTTGTCCCTGCGCTTTGGGTTTAGCAACGCCCACCTCAGTTACCGTCGGTATTGGCAAGGGAGCAGAAAATGGCATTCTGATTAAAGCTGCCGAAAGTCTCGAACTCGCTCGTCAAATCCAGACGATCGTGTTGGATAAAACGGGTACCATTACTCAGGGTAAGCCTGTTGTCACCGATACTTCTTCCATGCTAGATCTCGTTCCTACTAGTGCGAATATTCTAGCTCCACTGGCTTTATGGCGATCGATCGGTGCTTTAGAAAGTAACTCCGAACATCCCCTGGCTGAAGCCTTACTTCAATACGCCCGCGAGCAAAATAAAGACTTACAATTACCAACTGTCGGTCGATTTGAAGCGATTGCGGGAAGTGGTGTCAAAGGTATTGTCGAACAGCAACAAGTTCTGATTGGTACCCAACGCTGGTTCGATGAAATGAACATCAATTCAGCCGTATTCCAAACACAGAAAGACGGGTGGGAGGATGCCGGAAAAACTGTGGTATTCGCTGCTGTTAATGGTCATTTACAAGCCGCGATCGCTGTTGCTGATACTGTTAAACCCAACTCTGCTAAGGCGATTCAAACCCTACAAAAAATGGGGATCGAGGTCGTGATGTTAACTGGTGATAATCAACGCACCGCCAAAGCAATCGCCGATCGAGTCGGGATTACCAGAATCTTAGCCGAAGTTCGCCCCGACCAAAAAGCCCAGACGATTCGGACTTTGCAAGTAAAAGAGAAAAAGGTTGTGGCAATGGTTGGAGATGGTATTAATGATGCCCCCGCACTCGCTCAGGCTGATGTTGGGATGGCGATCGGCACGGGTACGGATGTCGCGATCGCGGCAAGTGACATCACGCTGATTTCGGGGGACTTACAGGGGATTGTGACGGCAATTCGGCTCAGTCGCGCCACGATGCAAAATATCCAGCAGAATCTATTCTGGGCACTAGGCTATAACGTACTAGGCATCCCGATCGCGGCGGGGATTCTGTTCCCGATTACGGGCTGGTTGCTCAATCCAGCGATCGCGGGTGCGGCGATGGCATTTAGCTCGATTTCAGTCGTCCTCAATGCTTTGAGATTAAAAGGAGTAAAAATATGAAACTGGCAGCAATCTCGATTGGGGCAATGCTCTCGATACTTCAAATGAGCGGCTCCGCCAACGCTCAAATGGGTGGAGGATCGCCAATGCAAATGCAACCCTCAACTTCAGACCGCACGTTTCGTCAGATCGAGCAGCCTTTACCCATCAAAGTTGGCGTGGTACTTGGCGGACTAACTCTGATTGGTGCCGAACTCTGGTGGTTTCTGGGACGCAAACAACAAAAACAACAAGCAATCCAAACTAATGGGGTGCAAGAAGTATTAGTAACAGTTGATGGGGGCTATCGTCCCGATCGAGTTGTTGTTAACAACGGTGAACCCGTGCGGTTGTCGTTTCATCGGTTAGACAGTAATTCTTGTCTGGATGAAGTATTAATTCCCGATTTTGGAATTAGCACCCGCTTACCTGTCGGGCAGACAACAACTGTTGAATTTACTCCAAAGCAGGTAGGTGAATATGCTTTTACTTGTGGGATGAGAATGTTTCGTGGCGTTATTGAAGTCACCGCAACATAATGTCGCAGTTACTCGATTGGGGAGAACATAATTCACGATCTCTTTTGTCATAAATTCACTCTAGTTTTATCGTTTCTCAACAGCATAAGGTATGACACACAACCACGGCAGCGAACATCCGCACGGGAGCGGAAATTACAATCGCGCTTTTATTACAAGTGTCACTCTAAATACTTTATTTGTCGCGATCGAGGCATTTTATGGGATTGCGGCCAATTCATTAGCTTTAATTGCAGATGCAGCAGTGTCGTCTAATACACGCGATCGGAGATCCCATAGCGTCGGCTTTGCCGAATCGCCAGCTAGAAACGGTCACAGTTACACTCCAGCCAAAGAAGTTGCATAATCTTGATTCTGCATAACGACCCCGTTCACCCGCCGTCAGTAACCTCTTGGATTCACCAACCAACTTGATTCGGTCAGTGTGCAACGGGATTGTTAGACCTCGCGCGACGATGTAGTTTCCTCCACTAGTGGTATCTGTAAAGTTAACCAATCTTTCACATTAGCAACATAGCCGATCCACTCTTGGGTGGAGCTAAAGAGATCGATGATTTTTGATAACCCAACATCTCTATTCCAATCAAGTCTGTTTATTATATCGTCTACATACTTATGGCTGTCATCAACAGCTACGATCTGCTTTGCTACCCCAATTATTTCATTGAATTCGTTATTATCAGTGCCTTCTAAGCTAATAACTACGCTGTGAATGTACTTTTCGGGTTTAGTATTTTCTGGAAGATTCAAACATTTTATTTTTTCAAGACTAAGCTTCCGAAGTGATTTTGCATGTTCATCATTTCCAGTTAAAACAGCTTTTAATCGTGCCTCCTGTTCTTCTTCGGTTCTATAAACATCTCCATCTAGCACAAACATATTATACTCGCAATTTTCACCGCGTAGGCGTAATCCAGCTAGGACTGTAAAACAATTGATAGCTGCGCCAAATCTTTGTACGGAAACATGCCTAGAAATACCTAATTGACCTGCCACCTTTTTGATGATTGTTACGGCAAGATCGTCTTCAACAAAAACCTCAAGTAATCTAGGCTGAGTCCCTGTCAAACGATTTATTGCATCTGGTTTTGTATCGTCAAAGCATAGGGTTTTTTCTGAGGTGCCAAAGATATGCCTTATATTAATTAAGTCTGACAACTCAATGATTGATTCTCTATGCGTCGTGAATATCACTTGAAGATTATAGCTTAGTGCTCTTTCAGATACCACTTTTATTAGATTCTTCATTGCTGAATCATGTAAAAGGAGATCGAGTTCATCTATAAGAATAAGGCTATTTTTCGCTGCTCTAAAAACTCTTTCTAGTAGTAAAAATATTTTTT
The DNA here is from genome assembly GCF_000317145.1 of Chamaesiphon minutus PCC 6605. Lineage (GTDB taxonomy): Bacteria > Cyanobacteriota > Cyanobacteriia > Cyanobacteriales > Chamaesiphonaceae > Chamaesiphon > Chamaesiphon minutus. The sequence continues at coordinate 93,546 of NC_020053.1, forward strand.
GTTCTCCGGCACTCATGCTCAGGGCAGAGTATCTAATCCCGTTAGCTTCAACGCCAATAAATTTCCTCCCTTTGCCAGGGTCATGAATATTATAAGCCGTATATTGCCTGTTGAGACAATAAGATGCTTTTTCTAGTATCGTAGTAACAATATCTTCACTTATATTCTTGGTTGAGTAGTTGATTTTTACATTTCGTTTTTCTGCTTCGATGAGTGGAACACAACTATCTACGCCGAAGTAATGTACATTCCTTGTAGGTCGTCTTTTATATATTGGTTTCCACCGATCGCTACTCTTTCCGTAGATCTGCTCTACATTTTCGTGTAGGTGAGATGACTGCCTGTACGTATGGACTAGCTTTAACTCACTACCTTCCCATAACGCATCAGGGCTTGGCAGAAAAAAGTTGCTAAATTTATAGTCTTCTTGTCCTTCAGTTGGTGGTTGAAAGCAGCAGGCTAGGGCATGAAGAATAGTTGATTTTCCATACCCGTTTGGACCAAGGATACCTGTTATATTTCTACTCTCAAATGAAATGCAAACGTCTTTGACATTCTTGAGCTTTTTTATCTCTAGCTTATGCAATCGTTGTTGAGAAATTGACATATTTTCCTGTGGTTTCGCCGCCTAACTTATGAAAAATCTCAAGCCTTCCTAATTTTAGGCTACCCATGATTATTTGTGATTGTCGTATCTCACCGCTAACCTCCTCTTCTGCGTCCCCACCGATAGCTCAGAGATCTAAATATTATTTAGACTGACAGCATCAGTCTATTGCACCGATTTGGGGTAGTTAGATGGACATTTATCCACCTGATACACCTTATTGGGGTGTTTAGACCGAACGAATTTAGTCTAAACACCCAAGAGACTAGTCGCTCGGATTTGACACTATTTGTAATGAGCGTTAATCCATACTAGATGTAGAGGCAGACAATCGTCTAAAAAGCTATCGAATGAATTTTATAAGGGCTACTTGCCCATTAAGCTTCGGGATGAAAATGTAAGTGATGGTGCGGACTTCGTTTGCTCAGATGTGGGGAATGTTTGTGAAGATGCTCTTCGTCGTAGCTGTGTTCGTGCTCGTGCCATAGCCCAGCTTGTAAATCAGTTAGGTGACGAGGTTTGAAAGCTACATACACGACGACTAATAATCCAGCACCGATTAAGCTAGTGTAGAAAAAATTCCGAGCGGGTAAATTACTGCCCATCCAGCCTGCTAGTGGATAAGCGATCGCCCACCAGAGATGACTCCAGGCAAAATGGGCACCGTACACTCGTCCTTGAACTTCAACATCAACTCGATCGGCTATTAAAGTTTGAGTGGGCACATTTACTAGCGTTTGTCCGACTCCAGCGATCGCCCACAATACCAATAATCCGCCCAAATTTACGAGATTTGCAGGTAGTAAAGCCAACGTAATCAGCACAGCCCCGATACTCATCCACAACATCGGGCTAACTCTCTGCTGGAAATTACCCAAACCAATCGATGCAAGTGTTGCCCCGATCCCAAATGCTGCCATCACCCAGCCATATTCAATCTTGCCAAAATGAAGTACGCCTTGGACGTAACCAACTGTATTGACGAGAATTTCGGCTCCCGCGATTGCCGCAACTAATTGAAGTATCAGTGCGTATCGAATCGGCGGATCGGCGAACAGACAAACCGTGCCCATCCGAATATCCTCTAGAGTTCTGTTAACGGTTCTAGCTGTTTGTTGGTGCCGATCGACCATCAGTTGTCCAGGTAAGGTCACAATCAGGATTGTGGCAATTAAAAAGGTGATGCCATCGAGAAAAAAGACTTGTCTGGTACCCACAAATGCAGCGATACTCGCAGCTAAACCAGGCCCTAACACGCCGAGAAGCTGATAGGTGGCACTAGATAAGGCGATCGCTTGCGAACGTTCTGCTGCGGTCGTCACCAGCGGAATAGTGGCAGTATAGGTCGGCGCGAAGAACGCATAAAATACATTGAGAGACAGCACGAGCGCGTAGATTTGCCAGATCTGAGTGACGAAGGGTAACAGACAGACAATGACCATTCGCGCTAGGTGAGTCACAACCATCAACCATTTACGATCGACTCGATCGGCAATCGCTCCAGCGATGGGCGAAAGCACGACAAATGCCGTTACCCGCAGTGTTAGTGCTCCTGCCAATACCGTTCCGGCTTGCACTCCAGCTAACTCAAATGCTAATAATGCCAATCCTACCCAAGTTAGCGAGTCTCCCACGAGATTGATCGTCTGGGCTAGATACAGTCTGGCAAAGTTAGGATTTTCCAATCCTTGAAGCCATCGAGGATACTGTTTCATAATTGCTAAGTTGTTCGCCTACTATCTATCTCTAGCCTAACGATCGATACCACAACTCAAGTAAAAAACTATCGATCGGTCGATTTTTCGGTATTGCCGATCTAAAATTGGTGCAAGATGTGAGTAATGCTATTGTTTTTTGGGTATATGTAAATTTGACATTATTATCAGTTTGACAGCCTCAGATGAAATCTAGATGAAAATCATCAACCGATCTTTGTAAATAATGGAGCTATGTTAATTGTTTCCGAAATTGACGAATGCTGATAGTTAAGAAAAAAGCAGCAAACAGCAATAATGCGAAAACGTTAGGATAGAGCATGTCGATGCCGATTCCCTTGAGTAAAATGCCCCGTAAAATGCGGATATAATGCCGTAAAGGATTGAGAATGGACAGGTAACGAAGGAATTCAGGCATACTATCGATCGGCGCGATCGCCCCTGAAAGTTGAATCAATGGAATATTGGCAAAAAATGCCGTCAAGACGACCTGCTGTTGATTTTTAGAAACCGTTGCTAACAAAATTCCAATCCCAATCCCCACAAATAAATACAGACCAGATAGCAATAATAGCAGGAATAAATTGCCGCGTAATGGCACCCCAAATACGAGTCGGGCCACTCCCAACGCGATCGAAAACGTGCCCATCAGCAATATAAAAAGTGGGACAATTTTCGCGAGTAGAATTTCCCAGATGGCGGCAGGTGTCATCAACAACTGCTCCAAAGTTCCGACATCTTTCTCGCGAATGACCGTGAGCGCAGAAACAAGGGAACTAACCAGCGTGAGGGTAATCCCAATCACTCCTGGTACAAAAAACCAACCGCTGATTAAGCCAGGGTTATACAAAAACGTATGTGCTGGACGAATTAAAGGTAGAGCAATATTAGGCAGCAATTGACGACCATGTTCCTGAAGAATACGCAGGAGATAGGCACTGGCAATGCCTGCTGTATTTGCATCGACCCCATCGACCAGAATCTGGAGATCTGCGGGTCGATTGCGATCCAACTGTCGCTTAAAATTCGGTGGAATGACTAACCCAATGGTAATATTACCCTCTCGCACTTGTTCGCCAAGTTTGGCTTGGCTGGGTTGATACTGTTTCAACACAAATACTTTATTTTCAGTTAATGCAGAAATTAGTTCTCGGCTTTCGGCGACATGGGCGTAGTCTACAACTCCTAAGTTGATTTTGGTGGTATCGGGGTTAAGAGTAAACCCATACAGCAAAATTTGCAGGATCGGTGCCAGGGTCAATAAGATAACTAGCTCTTTGCTCCTGAGAATTTCTCGAACTTCCTTAACCACTAGTGCCCAGAAAGATCCAGGGATGACAGAACGCAGGAATTTAACGAACATTGTAGGAGCTTTGAAGTTAGGAGGATGGGGAGCTTGGAGAGTTGAAGCACCAGGGAATTTAGCACTGCGATCGTCTAAATTTAGAACTCATCACTTCAATCGCTAGATAGCTGCATCTTGCGTAATCCCCAACGGGCAAAGGCAAAGAGCATCAGCCCTAGAATGGCGATCGTTAGGATCGCAAACCAAGTCCCGCGCCAGCCTGTGCCACGCACAAACGCATCGCGGCTAATTTGAATGAAATACCGCGCTGGAACGATGTCAGCTAAATGGATTAAGGGAAACGGAATATTGCTAATTGGGTAAATAAAACCAGACAGCAATAGCGCGGTCATGAAGCCTGTTAAGGCGACGGCTTGGACGGTAGCCATCAGATTTTTTGCGCGTGTACCGATCGCCAGCCCAAACATCACACTGGCTGACAAGTACAGCGGTGTGCCGACTAGCAGGGGAATCGGGTCGCCCGCAAAGCCAAGTTTGAAAATGAAAGCACCAACTAGCATGAGGATCGCGGCTTCACCCAACGCTACAATCAGATACGCCAATCCTTTACCCAAAATCAACTCAGCAGCCGTCATATTTGTGGCATAGACTTGGATGATATTCCCTTTCTCTTTTTCACGCACCATTGACATGGCGGCTAACAATGAGGGAAATACCCACAGGAGAAAGCCAAATACGCCAGGTACGATGTAGAGCGATTCTTTTCGCCCTGGATTGAACCAGATTCGCAAATGAGGTGCGAGCGGATTTCGTCCAGGTTCTATGCCAGCAGCCGCTAGGAAAGCAGTGGTAGTAGCATGAATGCTGTTTTGGATCACTCTGGCGTTATTGGTGTCTGTGCCGTCTACTAGAATCTGTACGTCGCTACCGCGTCCCGATTTAATGTCGCGGCTGAAATTCGGTGGAATCAAGACCACCGCTTTTGCCAGCCCCCGATCGAGGGCATGAATCAATGTATCGCCGCCGTGGTCGGGCGTTGGTTGAAACTGGTTGGTTGCGAAAAACCGCTCGATATAGCTGCGACTGAGGGGAGTATTGTTGAGATCTTGGATGACGATCGGGATATTTTTTGCCTCTAGCCGAATGGCAAAACTTAAAATGAATAGCGAAATTAATGGCAGTAGAAACGCCAACGCCACCGTGAGCCGATCGCGCCGAAACTGCGCCAATTCTTTCACACACTGCACTAGAATTCGTTTCATGGCTGTTGCTCGGTGAGCAGAGTCGCATCGGCAGGCATTCCTGGTTTGACAAACCCAGCCGGATTATCAATCTTGAGCTTGATGCCAAACACTTGCTTGACTCGATCGTCTTTGAAATAAATATTTTCGGGTGTAAACGAAGCTTGGGGATCGATGGTGGCAACGGTTGCTGTGAGCGGTTTGCCAGGACTAGAATCGAGATAAATCCTTGCAGCTTGACCGACTCGAACTTTGCCAATGCTGCCTTCTGGAACGTAGCCCCTCAAATAAACCGTTTTGAGATTGACAATCGATAGTAGCGTTTTGCCACTGACTACGACAGCCCCTGGTTCCACACTTCGCGCTGTCACCACGCCATCGATCGGGCTAACCACATTCAGATAAGCAATTTGGGCCTGAATTTGCCCAATAGCTGCCTGAGCATTTTTGACATCTGCCTGTGCTGCTTGCAGTTGAGAAGTTGCCTGTTGTCGTTGTTGCTTTAACCCAGCCAGTCGAGCATTGCGAATGCCAGGGTTAAAGCTAGCGGTGTTTGCCAAACTTAGTCCACCACGCGCAGCATCAATTTGTTTCTGACTCGCCTCTACCGTAGATTGCGCTGTTTCTTGGGCGGTTTGTGCTTGGTCGAACCGTTGTCTGGATACGGCTCCAGCTTTGGCTAACCCCTCAAACCGATCGCGATCGATCCGTGCTAACTTTAACTGAGATTGGGCTTGCTTGAGTTGCGCTTCGGCGACTGCCACGGTAGACTGTGCCTGAAAGACACGCCCCTGCCGATCGGCTTGAGATTGTGCTAAGGTGAGTTGAGCTTCCTGGATCTGGGCATCGACCACCTGAATTTGTAAACGAGCCTGCCGCACTTGTTGTTGGGTTACACTCAGACGCGCCTGTAATCCCCGCCGCTGCGCTTGAATTTCTTCATCATTGAGGCGGACAATTAATTGACCTGCTTTAACCGTATCTCCTTCTCGGACTGCGATCGCGGCAATCCGACCTGGTACTTTTGCACCGATATCGGTTTCATACCCCTCAATTCGTCCACTGATTTGTAGATCCTTCGGTTTAGGTCGCGAGAGCAAGTACCAAGTTGAAAGTCCGGCGATCGCAATTACCACACCGATCCCGATGAACAGGTAAGTCTTGCGAGAGCCTTTAGAGGGTGGTTTAGATTCAGGTGGTTGGGATTCAGGTGGTTTAGATTCAGGTGGTTTAGATTCAGGTGGTTGTGAGGGAGACTGTGCTTCAGCTTCAGGTTTGGGAGGGGATTGAGTCATGACTGATGACCTCTTCGCCGCATCTGTAACCACATCGAAGTTCCAGTAGCAATCAACGCGAGTAAACCGATTGCATTGAGAAATGGGTAAATGGTTTCTAACTTTAGCGAGCCAAAGTTACCCTTATGTACCTCCAATAACCATTTCACCTCTTTTCCAGACAGGTCTGTAATTTGGTAAATCGAACCTGTAATAGCTGAGATTAGCAGTGGTAGTACCATAATTGGTGCGATCGCTCGATGAAATTGGCGGAACTGAAGAGATTTGCGATTGGTCATGTGGGCTACCTCTAGAGGAGCATGAGCATCTGAAACACTGCCTTGAGCAGGTCGATATCATTCAAACTTTAGAGCTAAATTCTGAGAAAGTTATGAGGGTTGTCTCGATTGTCAAGAGGTATTAATCTAAGTCCGAACTGTAACTAGACTCCAACTTCTTACTGTCCGATTGCATCTTCACAACTTCCTCAGATTATTTCTCTACCCTTAGATATAGACTCCAAATATATGACCTCATTTACTGAGGTTCGAGGAAAAGTAGGTGATGCAATCCAATCGTCCTCAAACAGGTTCGATCGCCGTCAATGGCGGTCTGTTACACGATCATGATGGTCTTGGGCAACAGGTGGCTAGATCGAGCGCACCTTCCCCCCCAGTGGATGATGTGACGATTCGCGTCCAGAAGCTGTACAAACACTATGGCAAGACGATCGCACTGCGGGGCATCGATCTAGAAGTTCGTCGCGGTGAATTGTTTGGTCTGATCGGCCCTGATGGTGCGGGAAAAACGACAGCTTTCCACATTCTCGGAGGTGTGATGGAAGCTACCACAGGTGATGCCCACATCCTGGGATTACCCGCTAGGGATGCCCGTAACTATACTGGATATCTAACTCAGCAATTCTCCCTGTATCCAGACCTGAGCGTAGATGAAAATATTCATTACAGTGCTGGACTGCGGTTAGTGCCAGCAGATCGAGTGGAAGTGCTGCGGACAAAATATCTCAAACTCATGCAATTGGATCGATTTGGCGATCGCCTCGCGGGTCAGCTTTCGGGTGGGATGAAGCAGAAGTTAGCTCTGTGCTGTGCGTTGATTGCCGAACCGCAAGTGCTGTTGCTAGATGAGCCAACTACTGGGGTGGATACGATCGCCCGCCGTGAGTTTTGGGACATTTTGGCAGGGTTGACGGCTCAGGGTATCACCGTCGTGGTAGCAACGCCCGATTTGGTTGAAGCGGAACGCTGCGATCGCGTGGCACTGATCCATGAAGGACAAATTCAATTAGTGGGTACTCCAGCAGCATTGAAAGCGGATTTACACCTCAGTCGGCTGACGATTCTGACCCCCGATCTCGTCAATGTCGAACGAACGCTGCTGCCCTCGATCGACCCCGATGGACAAATTGCTAATGTATCAACTTTCGGCGATCGGCTGGAGGTTTTAGTTAAAGATGCCCAGCAGGGCGAATCTCTGGTGCGCGATCTCTTGATTCAATATCCGATCGATCGGATTCAATCCGAAGCACCAACCCTAGAAAATGTCTTCATTGCCCTCCTGCGCCATCAGGGATCTGTACCCAAATCGATTCTATTTCCCCGTTCCCGACAGTTTGCCGCTCCCAGTAACGATCGCCCAACCTCGCAACCTGCTATTTCTGCTCGTCATCTCAATCGTGTATTTGGTTCATTTCATGCCGTAGTCGATTTCAATCTCGATATTCACTACGGCGAGGTGTATGGACTACTCGGTGCCAATGGAGCCGGAAAAACTACCACCATCAAAATGCTCTGTGGTCTATTGCCCATCAGTTCCGGTGAGATGTCGCTGGCTGGAGAACGCGGCAATCTCCGCAGTGCGAATCTCAGACGGCGGATTGGCTATATGAGCCAGAAATTTACGCTCTATGACGACCTAACGATTCTGGAAAATTTACAATTTTACAGCGGAATTTATGGCATTCCACCCCGCCAGCAACGGGACAAGATCCGGTGGGTGTTGGCGATTTGCGGTTTGGAAGGACAAGAACATCTCCTCACCCGCCAACTTCCTGGTGGCTGGAAACAACGAGTTGCATTTGGAGCATCGGTGATGCACGAACCAGAAATTTTATTTTTAGACGAACCCACATCTGGGGTAGACGTACTAGCAAGACAGCAATTTTGGCAGTTGATTAACGATTTTGCCCGCAATGGCACGGCAATTCTGGTAACGACACATTACATGAATGAAGCAGAACAATGTAACCGGATGTGCTTTATGGTCGCGGGTCGCAAGGTGGCTGAAGGCTCCGCTAGTCAAATTAAGGCGAAACAACCTGGTCAGTTATTTGAGTTACAAGTAGGACAGTTACAACCTAGTTACGATCTGCTGCGAGGCGATCTGGAACCTTGGCGGGTGTCTATTTTTGGAGATCGGCTCCATGTCGTTTTAGATCGTCCCGACACCGAATTACCCTGGGTAAAATCGTTGATGCACCAAGCAAATTTACCTATATTTGATACTCAACCGCTCCCGTTTTCGCTGGAAGATGCCTTTATCGGTGAAGTTCAACGGGCAGGAGGTGCGCCGCTATAACAATCCGCTGGATTCGCAACCAGCAATGCCCGCAAATCTACAATCGTTGCAGCCGATCTTTCTGCCTCCAACCCAGGAGTAAGCCAGTGCCAACCAATAAAACGCCAGTAAAGCCATAGGGGGCGTTGAACTGCCATGCAAACAGAACGCCCCCTAACATCGCCCCTCCAACTTGTCCGAGGCTATTGGCAGTATTTTGGATGCCTAATACCGTTCCGGTATGTTGACTGCTTCGTTTAGAAATCAGCGCAATTAGGTTTGGGGTAATTAATGCCATCCCGAATGCCATTATAGCGACCACTCCCAGGACAATTGGCAGCGATCGCGCCACTAATAGTAAAAAGATGCCACTGCCCATCAGTGTAAACCCCAGCCCAACTTGGGCGATCGAACTCACATACCGAGTCAAGAAGCTCACGGCAACGATCTGAAAGACTGTCATCACTCCGCCACACATCATGAACACATAGCCTGTTTGGATCGGGCTATATCCCAATTTGTCTTGAGCCTGGAGTGCAAAAACGACTTCAAACAGCGTGAGTCCAAACTGAGAGATCGTGGTTAGACCCAATAGCAGTAATAGTGGCTTACCAAGCCTTTGCCAATTTAGTGGTGGTTGTCGATTCTCGTTTCGAGAGGCTTCTCTTCTCTCCGAGACGCTTCGCGAACGAGAGGCTTTGCCAACGCCAACTGTACTCGTCGATCTCGATGACAACGATTCTGGTAGCCAGCGGAAAGCGACGAGTAGTGTTAAGAACATCAAAGCCGCAGCGAGAAAAAAGGGCGGAGCATAGTTTTCAATTTTGAGATCGACAACACCGAGGGTGAAATGTATGTCTTCACGAGTTGTCAAACCGCCGAAAGCTGGGCCGACAATTGCGCCCAAACTTGACGCTGTACCGACTAAAGCCATGCCCTTGGCGCGATCGCGATCGGTCGTGATATCAGCAACATAAGCCGTAGCCGCAGGCAACATCGCAGCGGATAGAAACCCACCGAGTGCTCGCACCACGTACAGCATTGCCACGGAAGATGCCAGCCCGAACAGGACTTGGGCGACGGCGGAACCAGCGATGCCGAGCAAGATTAACGGTCGTCTGCCGACTCGATCCGACCATTGCCCCCAAAAGGGTGAGGCAATTAACTGCACAAAGGCGTAAATACTGGTTAAGAAGGTAGTGTGAATCACGATTGTTTCACGCGGAACTGCTGCTGAATGTAGATGCCTGAAGAAAAAAGGCAGTACGGGGAGACTCACTCCAAGGCCGATCGTGACTACGAATAGACAAACCAGCAGTAAGGATAGCTTTTTAATCATCTGGTGACTTTGGTGGAGCTACTTGTCTCCAAGTATTTGCCTGAATTGGGTTTGGAGATCGCTTAGTGGGCACTGCCCACCAACTAGGTTGCAGGCATTATTATCGAATTGCATCGAACTGAAAATCTTCAGATTCATTGGCAGCAATGACTTCGCTAACTAAAAGATTTAGGTGCGACTTCTATGCTCAATAAAATTAAAAAGATCGCAGCGATCGCCTCAGTTGCCGTAACTAAAGGCGTATCTATGTCGCATTGAGTTGCTCAAACGATTGCTGTGGTGTAAGATCGCGATCGATCTTTCGTTCTGACCTATCGACCAATTGTTTGAAATGTAAATAAGCTTCTTCTGGCGTGAGTTGCTGTGCAGTTTCATCTGGGATATAAAATTCCCAACTATCAGGAAAATGCCGCACGACAAAGCTGCGAACTAAGCCCATCATCAGTGCCACTTCCCCCAATTTTTCGGCTCGTGCTGCGAGGGTGATTTCATCTGTAAACTCAGCATGATTCATTTGGATTTTCCTCTGAATAATCTTGATTTTTTAAGGATGTCTGGAAAGTCTACTTTCTACGTTTAGGATACAAGGGCAATTCATGAAGCGATTTGCGATCGGGTTCCCCGACGGTTTGCGACTGAAATCGCGCTGAGGCTTCCTCAGCGTGCGTTTCAGTCAAGACAGCAAATCAAGACATTGCCCTACCTAAACTGTCGGTTGGATAGTCTTTGCTGGAGCTAGTTTTAATTGAGCTTGGATATCGATGAGGTGAACACCAATCAGGTTTGGTCGCACGATATTGGCAGCTCCGACACGAGTAGCAGGGCCGATCCCAATCGACAACATCCCTCCCGCGATCGCGGCCTCAATACCTACGGTGGCATCTTCCACCACCACACAGCGGTCGGGATCGAGTCCAATCTGTTTAGCAGCGAACAAAAATAGGTCTGGGGCTGGCTTGGGAAGTGCGACACTATCACCATCGGCGATCGCATCAATCAGATTACCAATTCCTAATTTCTCGATGACGGTGCGGGCATTCTTGCTAGCAGAACCGATCGCGATTTTAATGCCTGCTTGTCTGAGTTCTTGTAACAGCTCGATGGCTCCTGGAAACAGATTTTTGGGAGTAATGGTTTGGATCGATTCCACGTAGTAGCGATTTTTGCGCGCCATCATCTCCCCAAGTGCAGCTTCCGAATACTGCCTGTCGCCGACGATGTGCAGTAGCGATTCACGGCGGGATACGCCGCGCAGGGCTTCATTTGCCTGCCTGTTAAATGGTAATCCCTCTTCATCAGCCAGTCGTTGCCAAGCCCGATAGTGAAATTCGGCAGTATCCGTCAACACCCCATCGACATCGAAGATGAAGCCCTGAATGTCAGCAGCTTGAGCGAATGAGGGCGATAGATCGAAGCTGTGCCAAGTGCCGCGCCAGCTTAGTTTGAATTTGAGCCGAGTCCAAGTGGGCGGGAGGTGGGGAGTCGCGACAGGGCCGCTGTCCTTCAGTTGAATGCCTGCGAAGCCGAATACCACTGCTTGCCAGACACCGCCTGCTGAAGCTGCATGAATGCCGTCGGCGGTGTTACCGCGAGTATCTTCGAGATCGACAGTGGCTGCCTGCATAAAGTCTCGATAAGCATCTGCTGTTTTACCCAAGTGGCTGGCGAGGATCGCATGAATGGCGGGACAAAGTGACGATCCATAGGTGCTGTCGGTGCGGGGTGCATAGTAGTCCCAGTTCTTTTGGAGTACGTCACCAGGGAATTCTGGCGTGTCACGCATCAGGTAGAGGAGCATCAACACATCGGGCTGTTTGAGTACCTGTCGCTGATTCGTTTCGTCCATGCCCAGCACAGCTTGAATCGATCGATCGCGGGGTTCGTAGTCGCTCAAATTGATATCCTTGAGTTGGAAAAACCCATCGAATTGCTCGATCGGCCCGATGTCAGCATCATTAGGGATATAGATCTGAGCGATAATCTCGTGGATGTGTTGCAGTCGTTCTGGTGTGATTTTCAGCCTTTGTGCCAATTCGTTAGCACGATCTGGAAAAGTATGCTGCAACCACTCATAGACAGCAATTGCCTTTTCTAGATGCCACTGCACCAGCCGATTGGTGTAGGCATTATTATTTACCTGCTCGTGGTATTCATCGGCTCCGATGACCCCACACAGTTCGTATCTTTCGTGTTTAGCATTCCACTCCACCCGACTCATCCAGAAGATGGCAGTGTCCAGGATGATTTCGGCTCCATAGTCGCGCAGCCAGATGTCATCACCTGTTACCTGCCAGTACTGCCAGACAGCATAGGCAATGTCCGAGCTGATATGAATCTCCCGATCTCGGCACCAGATCCGTGTAGCTTCTGCATAAGGATCGTTTAAAATCGACCAGCGGGGGGTCATCTCATCACCAGTGGCGGCACTTTCCCAGGCAAACATGGCTCCTTGATACCCACTGTTGGCTGCTTTGCGCCGCGCTCCATCTAGGGTGTGATAGCGGTAGGTCAATAAGCTGCGGGCGAGACTGGGTTGCGTCAAAGTGAAAAAGGGCAAGATAAATATTTCGGTATCCCAAAAGACGTGTCCCCGATAGCCCAAACCTGACAGCGTTTTGGCGGGAACGCTGACTCGACTGTTATCTGTGCATTCACCCATGATGTGCGAACAGGCACCGATCAAGAGTTGAAATAGGTTGTAGCGCACTGCCAACTGAGCGGTGCTATCTCCCTCAATTTCGATATCGCTGGCTTGCCAAAATTCTTTCCACGCCTGCTGATGCGCGTCAAGCAGTATCGGATAGGATGGCAGGCTAGCCAATTTAGCTTGAGCCGCTTGAACTGGTAGTTTCACATCCTGGGATGTAAACAGCGTCACGACCTTTTCTACACCTACGGTCTGCCCTGCTGTGGCGATAAATGTAGTCCTCAAGGTGGGATAGTCGAGCGGATTTGTCACCTGCGTTATCGCGTCAGTGCCAACCGCCGTCATTTTAGCCGCCATGCCGAGTTCGATTTGCGAACTGCGGGTGCGAATTTGGAGCCAAATTGCCTGCCCCATCTTGCCTCGATTTAGTTGCTCCCAGTGATCGAAGCCTTGATTGTCAGGATAGCCATTGATGGTGGATTGAATCTCAATCGTGCCACTGAAATCGATCGGCGTAATCTGGCAGCGCAGTCCCAATACTTGATGATCTGACAAACTGGTAAAGCGATCGAACCGTAAGTCTACGGTATTTCCAATCGGGCTGCGCCAGCGGATCGATCGACTCAAAATCCCGTGCTGTAAGTCTAGCTGCCGCTCATATTGGAGGATTTCGCCTCGGTCGAGTCGAAACCGCTCTCCATTGATGACGATCGTTAATGACAGCCAATCAGGACAGTTTGCCAGCTCGGTATACACCCCAGGCACATCGTCATACATCCCATGCACTAAAGTAGCTGGTAACGCATCTGGGTAGCCTTCTTCAAAGCTGCCCCGCGTTCCTAAATAACCGTTGCCGATCGTAAATACGGTTTCTCTCGCCCGCAACTTTGCTGGATCTAATTCAGGTTCGATTAGCGTCCAGTCTGTATAAATCAGATCGCGAGTGGAAATGTTCGTTGAAGTTGGGTGTGAGAGCAATTGTGCTTGAGGCTTAGAGGGTGATTGAGTCATGGCTGAAGATCCCTATACAGAACAAAAGTAAGAGTGAGATCGCAAGACAATACGGGTTATTTCAAGTTTCGCTGTTCGGGATAACCCAGCATGTGACGACGAGCCAGGTAAAGGATGAGTGGTGGCAAAACGATCCACTGAATGACAGCCAGAGAACTCATCCCTAGCATCGGTACTGCCAGCACTGGTACCCCATAGATTTTAGAAACATTGACTCGATAGGTTTCGATAACGAGGGTAATTAGTAACCCGATACTAGTAAACAAGAACGTCAGTTTTGGGGTGGGATGAAGCACCCAATTTCGCGAACGAACTAGCGCACTCACAACCCAACTACAGACTAGAATGATGACTCCATCACCGAAAGAGCAGTGAGTCAAGTCTCTAACCTTGTCAGCCAAAGAGGGACTTCCGTAAAACTCGTAATAGGGAGCCTGCCAAACTTCGTAAACAAAATTGAGTAAGAAGGCAAACAGAAACAGGTTTGGTTCTGGTGCTCCTAAAATTTGGATGATTCTCTTAGACATAAACCCCTACTCCGCACACATCATGGTGACGCGATTCTCTTCGAGACGGCATAGCCGAACGCGTTGGCGTAAGCCTGCTGTGAGGCGAATTGCTGCCTCGTTGCCAGAGCCTCTTTTGCGTTGGCAGACGTTTCGCGTTGGCGGAGCCTTGCCCTTGGCATTACTGAACGAGAATCGGGTTGCTATCGTATCAACTCTAAAACTAAATTCTGAGAAAGTTATGAGGGCTGCCTCGTTCCCGTGAGCCTCTTTCCTGAAGAATCGCTATGGCATCCATCCGAACATATGACAAACTACGATACAAGCACCAAACATGAAGACCATGCCGATCGTATTTTTAATAAACTTAGAAATATGATGAGAATTTGCTGAAGTGTCTTCAGTGGCTTGAGTTTCGGTTTCTGGGTGATGCATTGTGATTTACTCCTGCGAAGTCAAAACTTTACGTGTTGATAAAAGATTTTTTTGACGAGATCTGCTGTCACAACGTAAGTTGCAACGATCGCTCCCAACGCCAGCACAAAACTCAACGGTAACGGTTGAAATCCGAGCAGGGTAGCTAAAGGTGTCCAGGGAATGATGATGGTCGCTCCGATGGTTGCTAGCGTTGCTGCTAATAGGTATTTTCCTGGTTTACTATTGAGAATGGATTGACGGGTGCGAACGACTAGTACCACCAATGAAGCGGAGATAACCGACTCCAAAAACCAACCCGTTCTAAACTGTTGCGGTTGAGCTTTTAGCAATAATAATAGTGCTCCAAAAGTGAGGTAATCAAATATAGAACTTAGCAACCCGAACACAATCATAAAATTGCGAATAAACTTGATATCCATGCGACGGGGTTTGGTCACTAATTCTCGATCGACTCGATCGGTCGCGATCGTCAATTCAGGGAAATCGGTGAGTAGGTTCGTTAGCAAAATCTGACTGGGTAGCAATGGTAGAAAAGGCAGAAACAGCGAAATACCCGCCATGCTGAACATATTGCCAAAATTGGCACTAGTCGCCATAAATACATATTTTAAAGTGTTGGCAAAGGTAATGCGTCCTTCCTTTACTCCTGCTACGAGGACATTCAAATCTTTTTCCATCAATACGATATCAGCGGCTTCCTTGGCGACATCAACCGCACTCTCGACTGAGATTCCCACATCAGCAGCATGAAGTGCAGAGGCATCGTTAATGCCATCTCCCAGATAGCCAACCACATTTCCCGCCTTTTTGAGGGCAATTACGATCCGCTCTTTTTGATTTGGCTCGATCTCCGCAAAAACATTTGTAGATTGGACTCGAAACCTCAAGGCTTCATCGCTGAGTTTGCTCAGTTCAGAGCCTGTTAAAACCTGTGGTTCGGGCAATCCAACTTGCTTGATAATACTCATTGCCACTGCTTTGCTGTCTCCAGTAATCATCTTTGGGGTGATTCCCAGTTCTTGTAACTCTTTGAGGGTATCAGCAATGCCAGCTTTGGGCGGATCGAACAGAGCCAGGTAGCCCAGAAATGTCATGTTCCTCTCATCATCTTTGCTGAATGAATCTCGATCTAAATCCCGATAAGCCACACCCAAAGCTCTAAATCCCTGACTGCCGAGATCTTCAGCCTGTTGGTGAAGTTTTTGGCGTTGGTCGGTAATATCAATCGTTTTCCCCTCAGCAGTCTCAACAGTCGAGCAAACATCCAGAATGTTTTTAAGTGCGCCTTTAGCGATAATTAGCTGCTTACTTTCGTGTTTAAACAAAATACTTAGACGTTTACGGTTAAAGTCATAGGGCACTTCATCTAACTTTTGATAGCTAGAAATACCGAACTTTTTATGTGCGCGAATTGCTGTGTCGATCGGATTTACATAACCCGATTCTGCTGCGGCATTTAGATAAGCATAAAGGAGAACTCGGTCGCTGTCTTTGCCCTCCACATCCACCGCAGCGTGAATTTTCACCTCTCCTTCCGTCAGTGTCCCTGTCTTATCAGTGCAAAACACGTTCATACTGCCAAAGTTTTCGATCGCAGGTAATCGTTTGACAATTACCCGTTTTTTCGCCATTGTCTGAGCACCACGAGCTAAATTAACACTGACGATCGCAGGTAGCAGTTGGGGAGTCAAACCGACCGCCAGTGCCAGCGAAAACATAAAAGATTCCAGCACCGGACGGCGGAGGTAGACGTTGGCGGCAAAAATTAGCACCACCAAAATTAAGGTTACTTCCATCAAAAAGTAGCCAAATTTGCTCAGTCCCCGTTCAAATTCTGTTTCGGAAGGCTTGAGTTTGAGACGTTCCGATACTTTACCAAATTCAGTTTCTTTGCCAGTATGCACGACAATTGCTGTCGCCGTGCCACTGATTACGTTGGTGCCCATATAGAGGACATTGGTGCGTTGGCTGAGTCCAGTTTCCGCAGGCAATACGCCAGTGAGCTTATCAACTGGATAGGTTTCTCCAGTTAGTGCTGCTTCATTGACTGAGAGATCTTTTGACTCCAGAACTAGACAGTCACCTGGAATATTTTTACCCGCTGACAGCAATACAATATCCCCAGGTACCACCTCTTGATTAGGGATGTCCTGAGATTGACTATCCCTCAATACCGTGGCTTTAACTTGCACTAATGTTAATAACTTTTCTACAGCATTCGAGGCTCCGCGCTCTTGCCAAAATCCTAATAGCCCACTGATAAATACGATCGTCAGAATGATAATCGCATCTAGGGCATCTTTAAGGAAAATTGATAAGATTGCAGCAAAAATTAGAATCAAGATAATCGGACTCTTGAACTGAGCGAACAATAGCATCAAATCGCTCGATTTGTGTGTTTGTTTGAGGCTATTTGCCCCGTATTTACTCAGGCGTTGTTGTGCATCTTGACGGTTTAACCCAGCGATCGTAGAGTGCTTCTGCTGAAGCACTCGATCTGTAGACAAACTCCAAAACGGAAAATTTTGAGGATTTATTATGTTCTCCATAATCTTACTACAATCTTGTTTTTGAAGTTTGCTTTAATAGTTCAAACCAGAGTAAGCTAATCACTCCACCAAGTAGACTAATAGCCAGATCGATCGGGTGTAAAAAGGAGAAACTAAACAAGTCCCGCACGAATGGAATGTACAGGACGATCGCCAGAAAGAATACTCCTCCACCAATCACCCACCACAGGGCAGGATTCGGGGATTTTAGTATTTGCAGACTTAGGCGCGAGGTCGAACCTTCACTCAGAATTAGTCCGAGATTAGCCAGCATTAATGTCGTAAACGTTAGCGCACGAATATCTAATTCACCTTGCTTGCGGTATGTAGCGATCGCAAATACTGTCAGAATAATTACGAAGATTCCGCCCCCTTGGAGCAGGGCTAAACCCAAAGTTTTCCTGCCGAATAATGGTTCTTTAGGATTGCGAGGTGGACGCTTCATGACATTTGCTTCGGCGGGTTCAGCTTCCAAGACGATCGAGCAAGCTGGATCGATAATCAAATGTAGAAAGGCAACGTGAATCGGTAGTAATACTAATGGCAATTTAAACAGAACGGGAATCAATGATATCCCTGCAATCGGAATATGAATTGCCAGCAAATATGACATGGCTTTGCGGAGATTATCAAAAATTCTTCGTCCTAATTTGACGGCTTGAACGATCGATGAAAAATCATCATCCAATAACACTAACGCCGCCGACTCCCGCGCAACATCCGTGCCGCGTTGCCCCATTGCAATCCCGATTTGGGCAGCTTTGAGCGCAGGAGCATCATTCACTCCATCGCCAGTCATCGCGACGACTTCACCCTTATCTTTGAGGGCATTCACGATTCGTAATTTCTGTTCGGGAACGGCGCGGGCAAAGATACTGGTATTCTCAATCCGCTGCTGGAGTTCGGTTTCACTCATGCCATCCAATTCCGCTCCAGTTATCGTGTCTCCAGTTTGCAAGCCCACCTGACGAGCGATCGTTTGGGCAGTTTCTGGATAGTCACCCGTAATCATTACCACGCGAATCCCAGCCGTATGGCATTCTTGAATCGCCGCCGCCACAGTTGGGCGGACTGGATCTGAGAGTCCGACTAAGCCGAGAAATTGAAAAGGGAAATCGTGTTGTTTGTCCGGTAAATGTTCGGGCGTAAGCACTGGATGCGGTGGCAAAAATGGCTGCGGTGCATCTAGCAGAGACGCTTTGGCAACACCCAATACCCGCAATCCTTGCGTCGCCATTTCACTGACTTGTACTGTCAGAATTTTCTGCTGTTGGGGCGTAAAATGACAGAGATTCGCGATCGCTTCTGGTGCGCCTTTGGTGGCAATTTCATACTGCTTGTCATCTGCCGATCGCCAGACATGCGACATTGCCAGTAAATCTGGTGAAAGCGGATATTCTCTCAATAGCGTCCAATTATTGTGTAAATGTTCGGTATTTGCCAGAGATCGATCTCCCAATTCTTTAAACGCCTTCTCCATCGGATCGAAGGGATCTCTCTGGCTGGCGAGAATACAGAACTCAACTAATGCGTGAACCGCTTCAGGGAGTGGCATTTGTGAATGCAATGCTAAATCGTAAGGCTGAGGGTTTTCGGCATGGTTGTAAGCGAATAACTGCTGCACAGCCATCTGATTTAGCGTCAGCGTCCCCGTTTTATCTACACATAAAACTGTTGCCGAACCGACAGTTTCGACAGCAGAAGTG
The DNA here is from genome assembly GCF_000317145.1 of Chamaesiphon minutus PCC 6605. GTDB lineage: Bacteria > Cyanobacteriota > Cyanobacteriia > Cyanobacteriales > Chamaesiphonaceae > Chamaesiphon > Chamaesiphon minutus. Next base: position 112,462 of record NC_020053.1, read on the forward strand.
CGACGTGTTAAGACATGATTTTGAGAAATCCGCCAAGCTCCCAAGACGAGGAAGATCGTGACGACAACTGGAAATTCATTCGGCAAAATTGCCATCGCTAACGTAATCCCTGCCAGCACTCCTTTGAGCCAATTTCCGGTGGTGGCTCCATAAATTACCACGATCGCTACACACAGCGATAAAGCGATGCCAAATAAGCGATTCACCAACCGATTCATTTCTCGTTGCAAGGGAGTCACTTCTGGCTGCACTTTTTGTAAAGCGTTGCCAATCTTCCCCATCTCTGTCTGAGAACCGATCGATCGCACCTTGACGATCCCCTGTCCCTGCACCACCAATGTTCCAGAGTATACAAACGGTAATTCATCGCCCCCTGGACGCGCCATCTCTACATCGCCTACAGCAGCAATTTTGCGAACGGGAAGCGATTCTCCAGTCAATAATGATTCATCAGTTGAAAGATTGGTGCAAGATAGAACGATCGCATCCGCAGGTACTCTGTCCCCTTCTGCCAGCACTAAGATATCGTCCCGCACCACTTCTCGCCCCGGAATCCGTTTGCGTTGTCCATCTCGAATCACCAAGGCGCGAGGACTGGAAAGATCTCGCAAGGCTTCTAGAGCGTGTTCGGTTTTACCTTCTTGGTACAGGCTAATCCCCATCATCAAGACGACGAAACCCAATAAAATCAAAGCTTCTTGGAGATCGCCTAAAATCCAATAGATGATACCACCGCCGACGAGCAATAGAAAGATCGGATCTCGAACCATGCTCCAAGCCATCAATACAAGATTGTGAGACGGAGCTGAGGGGAGTTCATTGTAGCCGTCGCGATCGATCTTAGCGATTGCATCTCGCTCGGATAAGCCAGCCACGGGATCGATCTCATGCTGTGTAGATTCTCGCCGAACGATTGGAGAAACCATAAAGTCTGTTACCACAACTAAATTAGTCAGTTCGTAACCGAGAGCTTCTCATTCTGAGAATCGCTCGACAACGATTTGATTTATTTATCCAACCATCATCCGGCTGCTGACACCATCAGTCGTGCGTCCGCTCATTTCGCTCGGATAAACACGATAGATGGAAATTACTTCTGCCCGTCCCCACGAGTCGATCCAAGTGCGATTAATTGCGGGAGAAAGTGTAGGGTTAATCTCTTTGATTAATTTTTGTACCCGTGCGATCTCTGCTTTCTCGGTCAATCGTTTGGCTTCTCCCATCACAATTACACTCCGCCAGTGGAGCGGATCGTTAACTATCTCTTCGACTTGGAGGCAGATTTCTGGGCTGGCATCGATGTCATGAGTCTTCATTCCCTCAGTGGTAAACAGATAAATATTTTCATCTTCAATGTAATAATGCATCGGCATTACATAGGGTTTTCCTTCATGAATGAAACCAAGATGTCCATAGCCAACTTTGCGTAACAGTTCGTAGATTTCTGTGGAACTCATTTCGTCGATATCTAACATAATTATTCTCCTAATGATTAGAGCGAATCGTGTTCGATTGTCAGTAGATCGGGCTGACAATGCCTGTCGATTTTGATTTTGATACCTTGAGCAAATTCACCTTCAAGATCTTCCACAAAGCCTTTGCTGGCTACCTCCGCTTCCCAGGCACCCGCAAATGGGCCGAAATAATAGGTACATTTGGGCTGTGCGGTAAAAATTTCGATCCACCAAGCTTGACGGCAAGCATTTAGAGTGTCAATCATCACACTATTTTTATTCTTGAAGATCGATATTAGGTTGAAGATGTGTGGATCTCGCGAGGTATTTTTATTGCCTGCTGAGAGTTGACTCCATCAGTCATCCTTCCGCTCATCTCATAGTGGGAGATCCGATAGATGACCACTACGTCTGCACGTCCCCAAGTATCGATCCAAGTTCGATTGATAGCAGGAGTAAGTGTCGGATTTTGCTCTTTAATTAATTTCGTAACCCGTTCGATATCTTGCCGATCTGTCAGACGTTCAGCTCGACCATTCACCATTACACTGCGCCAATGCAGCGATCCGTGTACTTCTTCAACCTGTAAGCAAATTTCTGGATTTGCGTCCATGCCATAAGTTTTGATACCTTCAGTGGTAAATAAATAAATATCTGAATCTTCGAGATAATAATGCATTGGCATCGCGTAAGGTTTGCCTTCATAGATGAAGGCAAGATGTCCGTAGCCTACTTGATGGAGTAATTTGCGGCTATCTTTTAAACTCATTTCATCGATATTTAGCATAATTATTCTCTCTCAAGATTCAGTTGTCGATCCAGCCTCTGAAGCAAGAAAATCACCAATAAGTCGCATACATTTTAGGGAAATGAACTGCATATATTGTGAAAGTGAGAAGGTAGTAAAAAAAATGAAGCATTTACGGCAAAACTCATTTAAACGCTTTAACTAAAGCCTCAAACTGCACTCGCAGTGACTTATCATGAGGCGTTACGGGTGGGATCTGACGATCGATCCCCAAAAATTGATAAACTGCCATCTGCGCCACCCGCACGGAATATTCGACGGTAAACACAACATCATCAGGAATCTCGACAAACTGACTGATAAATGCGAGGTTCTTGGAGTGATGCGGGATTGGTACAGGTCGATCCGTGTGTAAACGCGGCATAAACATACTTGTGATATACGGCATTCGGCACGGAATACAGTTTGCTGATGCTACAGTGTCGAAATCAAAGCGGAGATGACCGCAGAGTTCTTGGAGAATTTCAGCACCATTGCACTCAGCCATCGGTTTGGGCACGAAATTACCCACTCGATCTGGAAATAGAGCATATCCCCAGAACACCTGCACGTCGGTAGGCTGATCGATAAAGTGGGGTTGATGGGCGATGACGATCGACATCAACCAGTTAGAATCTTTAAACGTCACCAGTCCGCCAGTTCCGGCTTCATTGCCGCTAAATTTGCACATCTTGTCAAAAAATGCCGGATTTTTGAGCGTGACGGTAAAAGATTCCCAACACGACTCAGCGATACTGCTATTGAAAGCAGCCGGATTTCCAAAATCTGAGTTTTCCGCAGCCAGCTTTTCCCACAGTGTCCAACTGGTGCAGTCCTGTTTAGTTAATTGTTTGGGGGCACTTGTCATCGAACCCAAACTTGAAGCATCAGTCATCGAGCCGTTTTGGAGAAAGACTAGATCGCCATTTTTAACGGCAATGGTTTTACTTTCACCGCCTTGCTGATAATGAATACCTGTGACTACTAACTTATTCGTGGCGATGTGTCGCTCCAGATCCGTCACCTTGCAATCTACATAAAAATGGACATTTTGCTTCGCCAGCCAACTCTGTAACGGACGCACCAATGAATCATACTGATTGTAGATAGTTCGCTTCACCCCTCCCAAGGTTTCAATTCGCGTGAACTCAAGCATAAAGCGATGTAAATACCGCTTAAATTCGATCGCACTATGCCACGGCTGAAAGGCAAAGGTAGTCGCCCACATATACCAGAATTCAGTCTCGAAAAATTCTGGGGATAACCAATCGGTAATGCAACTAGCACCCAACTCGGCTTCACTAGCCAGACTAAGTTCCAGTAATTCCTTACGATTTGGCATCGAAAAGCCCATCGAACTGACTGGGACTTTCGCCCGCCGAGTATCCACTAATCGTGCCATTGAATGAGACTTATGCAGCTCGTTAAACTCGATCGTTTCATCGAATACCGTTTTCCCTGCCAGAGTCAGGGAAGGAATCGACTTAAACAGATCCCAAGTACATTCGTAATTATCGGTCGTCAACATCCGTCCCCCCCGCAGCGAATAACCGTCTATGGGGTTCCCCGCTCCATCCAAACTTCCACCCACGATCGGATTGGTTTCGAGGATAAAAATATTTTCGCCAGGAAGTCCGCCGTCGCGAATCATGAAGGCAGCGGCAGATAGAGAACCAATTCCACCACCCAGTAAATATGCTTTAGATTCAGTCATGTCAATTAACTCTCCAAAAAGCTTGATTTAATCGTGTCTTAAATTTCACAACGGCTTCTATCTCGCTCGCTCTGAATTGTTGTCGCTCGATCTACGATTGAATCGGCTGAATATGAGGTGAATCATCTTCAGCGATGCCAATTAGTACGACCACTGCCAATTCAGAATCTCAGGCATATCTTCTCCATGTTTGATAATGTAATGCCTGTGTTCGATCAGTTTGTCGCGGAGAAGCTGTTGGGCGTGGGCACCGATCGATTGGAGCTGTGGGAGTCGAGCGATAACGTCCTGCGCGAGATGAAAGCGATCGAGATCGTTGAGCACCACCATATCGAAGGCTGTTGTTGTAGTTCCTTCTTCCTTGTACCCGTGTACATGCAGATTATGATGATTGGTGCGGTGACAGGTGAGGCGATGAATCAACCCAGGATAGCCATGATAGGCAAACACGATCGGCTTATCGCGGGTAAAGATGCTATCAAAATTTCGATCGCTCAAACCGTGGGGATTTACGCTCGAAGGCTGAAGCGTCATTAAGTCAACGACATTGACCACGCGAATTTTCAAATCGGGAAAGTGTTGACGCAAGAAATCAACCGCTGCTAAGGTTTCAAGCGTTGGCACGTCTCCAGCACAGGCCATTACCACATCGGGTTCGCTGCCTTTGTCATTACTCGCCCAGTCCCAAATTCCAATTCCAGCAGTACAGTGCTCGATGGCAGCATCCATGTCGAGCCACTGTAATTCTGGCTGCTTGCCAGCAATAATCAGATTCACATAATTACGACTCCGCAAACAGTGGTTAGTTACCGAGAGCAACGTATTGGCATCGGGTGGCAGATAAACGCGAATTACGCTTGCTTTCTTATTGACGATGTGATCGATAAAACCTGGATCTTGATGGGAAAAACCATTGTGATCCTGCCGCCAGACATGAGAAGTGAGTAGGTAGTTAAAAGAAGCGATCGATCGCCGCCAAGGAATGTCATGAGTGACTTTCAACCATTTAGCATGTTGATTGAACATCGAGTCGATGATGTGAATGAATGCTTCGTAACAGGAGAAGAAGCCGTGGCGACCCGTTAACAGATATCCCTCTAGCCAGCCCTGACACATGTGTTCGCTCAAAACTTCCATTACCCGACCATCTACTGCAATATGGTCGTCCGTCGGCAGGATTTCGGCAGTTGAGACGCGATTGGTCACTTCCAAAATCGCATTCCACCGATTTGAGTTATTTTCATCAGGACTCATCACTCGAAAATTGCGACTGTCCAGGTTTAGCTTCATCACATCCCGTAAGAACTCCCCCATGACGCGGGTTGGCTCTGCGGTAATCGTGCCTGGTTTGGGAACTTCAACCGCATAGTCCTGGAAGTTAGGGAGCTTCAGATCTTTGAGCAATAACCCGCCATTGGCATGAGGATTTGCCCCCATCCGGCGATCGCCCTTCGGCGCGAGTTCTGCCAAATCTTCCAGCAATTTCCCGCTGTCATCAAACAGTTCTTCTGGCTGGTAACTCTTCATCCAGTCTTCCAGCAGTTTGATATGCTCTGGCTTGCTAGCGAATTCGGTTAAAGGCACCTGATGAGCGCGAAACGTATTTTCAATCGGAATTCCATCCACAAATTTAGGCCCCGTCCATCCCTTGGGAGTTTTCAGTACAATCATCGGATGTCGGGGACGCTTTGAGCAGCCATTGATGCGGGCATCGTGTTGGATCGCGCGGATCTCATCAATGACGAGATCCAGCGTTGCTGCCATCTGTTGGTGCAAGATTTCGGGGTCGTCTCCCTCGATAAAATAAGGCTTGTAGCCATAGCCCATCAGTAGGCTTTCTAGTTCCTCTGGGTCGATCCGCGCCAATACCGTCGGATTGGCAATTTTATAGCCATTCAAATGCAGAATTGGCAGAACTGCACCATCGCGGGCTGGATTCAGAAACTTGTTGGAGTGCCAACTGGTTGCCAACGCTCCAGTTTCAGCTTCGCCATCGCCAACAACGCAGCAAACTAACAGATCGGGGTTGTCGAAGGCGGCACCATAGGCATGAAGTAGTGAGTAGCCTAGCTCCCCGCCCTCGTGGATCGAACCAGGTGTTTCAGGGGCAACGTGGCTGGGAATTCCGCCTGGAAATGAGAACTGTTTGAACAGCCGCTGCATCCCCTCGGTATCCTGAGAGATATTTGGATAAACCTCGCTGTAAGTCCCTTCCAGATAGGTGTTGGCAACGATCCCTGGCCCGCCATGACCTGGGCCGATGACATACATCACGTTCAAATCCCGCGCTTTAATGACCCGATTGAAATGAGCGTAGATAAAGTTAAGACCTGGAGTTGTGCCCCAATGTCCGAGCAGTCGCGGTTTGATGTGTTCGAGTTTGAGCGGTTCATGCAGAAGTGGATTGTCGAGGAGATAAATCTGACCGACTGAAAGATAGTTCGCAGCTCGCCAGTAAGCATGAATCTTTCGCAGTTCTTCTGTTGTTAAGGTTTTGGGCATGATGCGAGTGGCAATTGTCATGTTAGGTAAATGGTAGAAGTTTACAACTGGAAATTTTGAGAGCGATCGCCATCATTTAAACTCTAGAGCTGAATTCTGAGAAAGTTATGAGGGTTGCTTCGTAACCGAGAGCCTCTCTCCTGGAGAATTGTTAGGGCATCCATCCGAACACATGACAAACCACGAGACAGGCACCAAACATGATGACCATGCCGATCGTATTTTTAATAAACGCTGTCTTCAGCTATCGCTCTCAAGCATTGCCTTTGCTTGCAAAAGTTCCTGGTGCTTTTCTTCGCTGACCGTGGGATAGTGGAGATTGAGTTCCTTCAATTGGGCATAAATAATGCCTGCTACAGCAAGGCGAGTAAACCATTTGTGGTCGGCTGAGATGATGTGCCAAGGTGCCGCCTCGGTGCTGGTGTGATTGAACATATCTTCGTAAACAGTCATGTAGTCATCCCAAAAAGCGCGCTCCTTCGCATCATTAGTGGAAAATTTCCAGTTTTTTTCAGGGCGATCGATTCGTTCTAAAAAGCGTTTCTTTTGTTCTTCTTTGGAGACATTCAGGAAAAATTTCAGGATTACTGTGCCGTTCTTGACAAGATACTTCTCGAAGTGATTGATCTCCTCAAACCGCTGCTGCCACAGGTGTTTGTCGATGAGGCTAGGCGGCAGGTGCCGTTGCTCGATAATTTCTGGATGGACTCGGGTGATTAAGATTTCCTCGTAATAAGAGCGATTAAAAATGCCAATTTTTCCGCGTTCTGGTAGTGCTTTGGAACATCGCCAGAGATAGTCGTGATTCAACTCTTCTGTGGACGGAGCTTTTAAGCTATGCACTTGACATCCCTGGGGATTGATACCGGACATTACATGCTTGATAGTGCTATCTTTACCCGCCGCATCCATCGCTTGAAAAATAATCAGCAACGAGTAAGTATTTTGGGCATACAGCAGATCTTGGTAATGTGCTAAAGCCTCAATGACTTCCTGTAAGTCACTTTCAGAGTCTGACTTCTTCAGATAATGGGCTTTGTAATCTGGGTCATAGTCTTTGGCAAGGGAAATTTTCTGCCCTGGCGGAACCATAAAGGAACGCATAAATTCGGTATGACTTTTGGTGTCAAATAGTTTCAATGCCGAATCAGGGTTGCTGTGATGTTTTGTCATACTTTTAAATCTCCTGTCAATATAATGTGTTGAGATCTGCGAACTGACAGAATTAACAATTGCTACTTTTGAGGTTGGGAAGAATTAATTGGTGAACTGACTGGTTGAGGACGAGAACGACCCCACCACCAACCTAAACCTCCTCCTGCAAATAAGGAAAAAGCAAACACCGCAAGACAACAAGCTACCATCATGCCCATCATCATATTCATCCCAGACATCCCAGATGTTTGCGGACGATTTTCCAATTCTCCTTGCTCTTTCTTATTCATTTTTTAATTCTCCGTATTTATTTGGTTGATTTGATATGTGGGGTAACGATCGAGATAACTACTCCTGGCAATCGAGCAGATTTTTATACATTATAAATTCTGATTTTAAATGCCAAATTCTTGCTTGAGTTGAGCCACCCAGTTTTCAATCCGTTTATCGGTCAATTCAGACTGGTTATCTTCATCCAATGCCAGACCGACAAACTTACCATCCCTGACCCCTTTAGACTCATTAAATTCGTAGCCTTCAGTAGACCAGTAGCCGACGGTCATACCACCTCGCTCGGAAATTTTTTCCTCTAATATGCCGATCGCATCTTGAAAGCTGTCGGCATAGTTAACCTGATCTCCGAGTCCAAAATAGGCTACCTTTTTGCCAGTGAAATCAATGTTGTCAAGTTCCTCATAAAAGACATCCCAGTCTGCTTGTAATTCACCAACGTTCCAGGTGGGGCAGCCAATAATAATATTTTCACGATCGAAATCACTCGCTGCTGCCTTGGAAATATCTATGATTTCAACGACAGTATCCCCGCCAAACTCTGTTTGAATTGTCTCTGAGATCGATATTTAGCATCATTATTCTCTCTGAAGATTCAGTTTTGGTACAGCCTCTCAAGCTTCTATCCTTTCTATTGCGGACTTGTATTCGCCTTGACGCGCTGCCCAATTGCATTTTGCTTGATGCAGCAGAGCTTGTTGTGCCGCCAACACATTAGCTTCCTTGCCTTGCCAAAGCTCTAGAGCAGGTTGCTGGATGGCACGTCCAAAGGAAAACGACAAAGCCCAAGGCAATCGTGACTTGAATCGGAGATTCATGGCGTTCAAACGAGCCGAAGCGAGTTCGCCAGATTGACCGCCCGACAAGAATGCAATCCCCGAAACAGCCGCAGGGACAGATCGCAAAAGACAGTTAACCGTAGCATCAGCCACCTCATCCAATGATGCTTGCTTAGAACAAGTTAATCCCGAAAGCACCATGTTGGGCTTCAGAATCATGCCCTCCAACATTACCCGTTGTGTGTAGAGTTGGTTAAAAACGGTTCGCAGAATTTCCTCAGTGACTTCGACACAACGCTCTAAAGTATTCTCACCGTCCATCAGCAATTCTGGCTCGACAATGGGAACCAGTCCGACCTCTTGGCACAATGCAGCATAGCGAGCTAGTGAATGGGCATTGGCTTCGATACAACCTCGACTGGGAATGCGATCGCCTAAGACAATTACTGCACGCCACTTCGCAAAACGAGCACCCATTTGCAAATATTCCTTGAGGCGATCGCGCAATCCGTCCAGACCTTCGGTAATCTTCTCTCCAGAATGACCTGCCATGTCCGTGGCTCCGATGTCAACTTTGATTCCAGGAATAATTCCCGCGTCAATAATGACTTGAATAAAGGAAGTGCCGTCTTGCTTTTGCTGGCGGATTGTCTCATCGTAGAGAATCACGCCACTAATATACTCACCAAGACTGGGAGTAGTAATAATCAATTCCCGATAGGCGCGGCGAAAATCTATCGTCTGGGGAATGTCTAGCTTCGCGAATCGTTTGTTGCAGGTTGGATTACTTTCATCCATCGCCAGCAGACCTTTGGAGTCAGCAACCATCTTCCTTGCCGTGTCTATCAGCTCATCTACATTCATTTGGGGTTACTCCACTGCCAATTCAGAATCTCAGGCATATCCTCTCCATGTTTGATAATGTAATGTCTGTGTTCGATCGGTTTGTCGCGCAGAAGCTGTTGTGCGTGAGCACCGATCGATTGGATCTGTGGGAGTCGATCGATAACATCTTGAGCCAGATGAAAGCGATCGAGTTCCTGACTGGTTAGGGCTTTTAGCACGGTTCGAGCAGCGATTGTCATCGGTTTTATCCTCGTTAGTAAGAAAGTTATCGGAAGTATCGATTGCCGTCTGTCTTGTCGCGCTGTCTTGTCTCCCTGCTTTGCCCTACGCGCTGTATGCGAGCGAATCGAGATGTAACTATTGGCTCAAAGAATAAGCCTCGATTTAGAAATGAGAACTTGAATACTATGACTTTTAACAAGCCGGATCTGAGTTGAAATCAGCCGTTCTGTTCCAGGCTCCACAATGTCTTCTGGAGCAGGTAGAGCAGTATCGATCGCTCCATACCAGTCTCGATCGCTAATTTGTGGGATCTCGAAGTCGAGATCGATCCTGTCCATATTGAGCATGACGTGGATATCTGCATCCCCTGACACTCCCCCCAGCGTAAACGCGAGGACATGGGAAGCAGCATCTAACCAACCAGGGCTGAACAATCGACAGCCATGCCAAGCAATGTCGGCTAAACCGCGCTCATTCAGTTCGGCACTGAAGAAGCGTCCGCGCTGCAACATCGGATGCCGCTGCCGAAATGCGATCGTCTGCTGAAAGAATCGGAATAGATGATGGTTTTTCTCTAGCAGATGCCAATCGAACCAACCGATCTCATTATCCTGACAGTAGGCATTGTTGTTCCCTTGTTGAGTGCGTCTAATTTCATCACCTGCCAGCAGCATTGGTACTCCCTGGGAAAGCAGGAGAATGGTGATAAAATTCTCGATTTGGCGTTGACGTAACTCCTCAATCTCCCGATTGGTTGTTTCTCCTTCAATGCCACTGTTCCAACTAAAGTTCTCATTATTGCCATCTCGATTTCCTTCCCCATTCGCCTCGTTGTGCTTGGAGTTATACGAAACCAGGTCGTTGAGAGTGAAGCCATCGTGGCAGGTAATAAAATTAATGCTGTCGATCGGTAAGTGTCCACTTGACTGGTAGAGATCGGCACTACCTGCAATGCGTGCCGCAACTGCACCGATTAGCCCTGGATCTCCTCGGACAAAACGCCGGATGTCATCTCGGTAACGTCCGTTCCATTCCGCCCAGCGATAACCTGGAAAGTTGCCAACCTGATAGAGTCCAGCAGCATCCCATGCCTCAGCGATGATTTTGGTATCAGCTAGAGCTTCGGACAACTCAATCGACCACAATGCGGACGGGTAGAGCATCGGCACTCCATTCTCACCGCGAGATAGGATTGACCCCTCATCAAAGCGGAAGCCATCGACATGCATTTCTCTGACCCAGAACTCTAAAGATTCTAAAATCATCTTCGTCACCATCGGATGGTTGCAATTGAGGGTATTGCCGCAACCTGAGTAGTCGGTATAATATTGCCGATCGTCAGGGTTGAGGTAGTAGTAGATGCTATTATCCAGCCCTCTGAAGCTGATGGTAGGGCCTAAATGGTTGCCCTCACCAGTGTGATTGAAGACGACATCAAGGATCGCTTCAATCCCCGCCTTGTGCAGTGCCTTTACTATGTCTCGAAATTCTCGAATATGATGACCTTCCGATGGGTGAGTGCAACACATACTCTGAGGTGCAAAGAAACCGATCGGGTTGTATCCCCAATAATTTCTCAACGGTTTGCCATCTAGAGGAGCGATTTGGAGAATTTCGGTTTCGTCAAAGTCGAAAATTGGTAATAGTTCGATCGCCGTGATTCCCAAATCTTGAAGATAGGGAATTTTCTCAATCAGTCCGGCAAAAGCTCCAGGATACTTACAGCCTGACGAAGGAGATCGGGTGAATCCGCGCAGATGCAGTTCGTAAACGATCGTCTCGTTCATCGGACGGTTGAGGGGGCGATCTCCTTCCCAATCGTAATCGGACAGATCGATGACGACGCTACGCATTGAGGTTGCGAGATTATCCCCTGGTTCGCAGGCAGCTAGACGGTTCCAGAGGACTTTAGTGTTTCCCTTGGCATAGGGATCGAGCAGAATTTTATCTTTGTCGAAGCGATCGCCTTTGGCATGAAGATCGTGAGAGCCATCGACACGATAGGCGTAGCCAGCCCCAGGTTTTAGCCCTTTCAGGTAGACATGCCAAAAATGGAAGGTCTTGTGAATCTTGGGATCTAACTGAATCGTCTGTTGCGGCAACCGATCTTCATCTTTTTCAAATAACAGCAGTTCCACGGCGGTGGCGTGCTGCGAAAAAACTGAAAAGTTTACTCCATCTGCTTCTGCTACTGCACCTAAAGGATGGCTGCGTCCTGGTTCTATCGAGTATTCAAAAGTCATCGATTTACTATTAGGTAAAAGTCAGAGTTGACAATTGTTAGAGGATCGATCGAGCAGTTGAATTCCTGGATTCAATCAGCCGTTGCAATCGCAGATAAGCTTCTTCCGGCGTAAGTAGTTCGGGATTAAGATTGGGGAGATAAAACTGCCAACTGTCTGGAAAATGATGAACGGTGAAGCTCGGAATCAGTCCTAGCTGCATTGCCTGTTTTGCTAACCCTTCTGGGTTCTCCAGTACCTAATGTGCTAATTAAATGAGAATCGAGGCAGTACAAGAGAAAGAAAATAAAATAAATATGTCAAAACTGCTGACGAGGAGAGGAAAAGCAAGATAATGAAGAGAGGAAGAAATAGTAAGAAGAGCGGCGGGCAGGGCAAGTGGCAACAAAAAAGGAACTCAAGCTACTAACGGAGCTATTAGGAATAGAAGGAATGCGAGTAGAGTCGCAGCGACAATATGAAGGAATAGGCATCATCTTACAGGTAGAAGCAATAAAGAAAGAAAGCAAATGCCATAGATGCGGAACGAAGAGTAGTAGCTTACATCAGAATAATAGATACATAGTAAAAGATTTGCCGTGGGGAGAGCAGCAAGTTCACCTAGAAATAAACAGAAGACAATTTAAATGTAAAAAATGTCAAAAACCATTTAGCGAACAACTAGAATTTGTTAAAGGCAGAAGAACATATACTTCAAGACTAGCTAAAAAAATCCTAGCAGAAGCACTAGAAGGAGATATTCAGAGCGTAGCTAGAACAGGAGTAATGACGACAGCAGAAATAGAGAGAATAATTGAAGACGCAGCAGCAGAGCTAAACGGAGAAAAGCCAACGGATTTAAGAAAACTGGGAATAGATGAAATAGCAATGGTAAAAGGACAAGGAAAATATTGTGCAGTATTAGTAGATATAGAGCGAGGAAAATTATTAGCAATAATCGAAAGCAGAAAGAGTGAAGAAATAGAGAAAATCCTGAAAGGATGGGGGACAGAGGTACTGGAAAGGATCGAAGAAGTCAGCATAGACTTATGGAAAGGGTATAAAAGCTTAGCGATAGAAGTGATGCCTAATGCTCAAGTAGTAGCAGACAGATTTCATGTAACAGCGCAAATAAATAGTGAGTTAGATAAGCTGAGAAAACAAGAAAAAAGAGCGATAGAGGCTAAACTTAAATCCGCAAAGACATTAGAGCAAAAGAATGAATACACTCGGCAATTGGCAGTAATAAAATCGAGTAAATATGCGCTGCTAAAAAATGAAAAAGAGTTAAGAGAGGAGAAAGAACAAGAGAAGCTCAAGCAGGTTAGAGAAGAATTTGCCAACATTAGGGCAGCACATCTACTCAAAGAAAAATGGAGAGAGATAATGGAAAAAACAACATCGTGGATGAGAGGACTATTGAAAATTAGACATTGGCTGGTAAGAGCCAAGCAGCATTTGCCAAATAGTTGTGGCACAATCTCGCGATGGTTAACAGAGATAGTTGCTTACTTTGATGAGCGAACTACTAGTGGTGTAGTTGAGGGAATTAATAATAAGATTAAGCTCATCAAGCGTACTGCTTATGGCTTCACTAATTTCAACAACTTCCGAAACAGATGCTTGCTAACTTGGAGATTCAATTATTGATTTAGCACATTAGGTACTGGAGAACCCCCTTCTGTTTGTTCTGCCAATGTAATTTCGTCATGAAATGGCATATTTTTCATCTTGCTAGTTCTCCTGTTCAAGCTTTGATTAACATGATGCCCTTGTTTGTCGAGCCAATAGGCTGTTGCCATGCCGCTGGCTCCACATCTCTCGTTTATGAATGCGTAGTGAGTAAGGCTCATCTATTAGAACTTTGGAAGCCATCAAGTAATACAGATTTCTAGATGACTTGCTTACAAAGTTCATATTGTCAGGAGGTTCTGAAGATTAGCTCAGTGAGGCATCCTCAAAAAGATTCCATATCAATGTTTGCTCCCTATGAGCAACAACCCTTTGTGGGTGGTTGATTGGATTGTCGATCGGTCATGGTTCGATCGGTCGGGGTTGCCTCATATCCAATATTCTTAATAGCTTGTTGGATAGCCGCAGAAGTAGTTTTGGTATCATCATATTCAATCATCGCTTTCCCCGTGGAAAAATCGACATGGCTACTAGCAACACCAACTAGAGCGCGGGTTGTAGATTCAATACTATTAACACAACCTCCACAACTCATTCCTTTTACATTAAATACAACTTTATTATTCATTAGATTAGATCCTCTATTAATTTGAAACTAAATGTTGCTCTTAAAACAATTAAAAATGAATGCTCAGTGATTTATCAGAGGGAAAAAGCACCGAACCATATCCTGCCTTAAGCATCAGCCATAACAACACCAGCAATCTGGCGATAGACTTCAGCCGCACTGCGACAAGCTTGAGCACACTTTTGACAGTGATCCATATCGTGGCTGTCGCATTCGCTGGCACAAGTTTCACAAATCTCGGCGCAGGCCTTAGCTAAGGGAGCAATAAAGTAAGATCCTCGCACCATAAAGGTCGCTAACATCCGGCAGCTATCGGCGGTATCTAGGCACATACGAGCACATTTCACCATTTCGGGCTGACCTATACAGGCTTCAGCACAATGCTCACATTCCACTGCACAGGCCATAGCTTTATCGAAGCTCGATTGATATTTCTCGTGATTTAGAAGCATATATGTCATCCAATTAGAATAGTAAAACGCTGATTCAAACCTGAACTGAAACGGTGATTTCATTTACCGCTTCATTATTCAATTTACTTATTTCATGAGTTATTTCATATATAAATTGAATGAATTAATTGACTTAGTTGCAAATCGTAAAATATCATATTTTAACCTTAGCTAGGTAATTTAGTAATCGAACAGAAGTGAATTGAAGGGTGAGAGAATGCGAATTTCGCACATCACAGGCTGCCTCTAAATTGTTCGTTTCTGTCTCCTTTTCTCCTCGTTTTTCGACCGCCATTGGTGTTAGTGAAACCTCTGCCTACGCAGATGGCGGCACGCAAGCTGCGATAATACTTTTTGCTATCTTTTAAATCGCTTCACCACACTACCTGAATCGGCATCTCGATAATCAACGGCTTGCTTCGTCAGTACAGTATCTGGGTGAAGAGCGCATTTGAGATGGGGATTATGGCTAAAATACTTACATTCATAGCACGGAACTTTATAACCCAATTTAGTAAGGAATGAAGGCTGCATCACCTTGGGAATGAAAGTATAGATGCCAGCGGCGATTGATGAGAGGATAATAAGACTCATCAAAATCAGGGAAACTGTATACGCTGTAGATGGATGGAGACTCCCTCGATCTCTCGGCGGCAATAAATTAGATGGTGTAGTTTCTATAGATCTTGTGTGCATTTGCATTATCTCTACAGTCTGTTGTGGAGTCGAGCCACTACAGCAGCATACAGACCCGTACCGAGCGACCAAACGAGAAGACCTGTAATAAAGCTTCCCCAAGTCAAAGTTTGGGCAATGCCAGTTAAATTTGTATGGAGGATATAACCGAAGAACGCCCAGCTTGGTCGTGGTGCTAGAGTCACAACCAAGCTACAGAGGAGAAAAACAATTCCAGTTGTAACGGCTGTGGCCAGAAAAAGCGATCGCTCATTCAGCTTCATGCCAAAATTATTGCGAACATGGCTCTCTTCAACGTGATGAGTGCTACGGGTCATGATAAGGCTCCAGTGAATGAGGTGGTTTTTCGGAGTAGAGCGACGACCCCACGGCCAAAAAGCAGGTGTCGTCACTGAGTCCACCGAAAATCAACATGCTGCTGAGAATATGGATCGGATTCCAATGAACCCCAATTCGTTTAAGATCGGAACAGTAACGAGTCAAATCTTGTTCAAACTCATCTAATCCTTAAACCGAATAGTTCGTAGAGACATGGCATTAAATGAGACAACCACCGTTGAAACGCTCATTAATATTGCGGCTATTGCTGGTGTTAATAGAATGCCGAATGGTACACCAACTCCGGCTGCTAAGGGGATAGCAACGACGTTATATCCTGCTGCCCACAGCAAGTTCTGCACCATTTTGTCGTAGGTAGCTTTCGCCAGTTTGAGCGCGTAGGTGGCATCGAGCGGATCGCTTTTAACCAAGATTAAATCGGCAGATTCGATAGCCACATTAGTTCCAGCACCGATCGCCAGTCCTAAATCTGACGCGGTTAAAGCAGGCGCATCATTGATCCCATCGCCCACAAAGGCAGTCGGTTTTTCAGCTTTAAGCCGCTGAATTAATGCCGCTTTATCTTGTGGTAAAACACGAGCATAATAGCGATCGATCTGCAAATCCCCCGCAACAGACTTGGCAACCGCTTCGGCATCGCCCGTAATCATCACCACCTGCACACCCATCTTCTCTAGTTTTAAAACTGCTTCTCGTGCCGATGGTCGCACTTGGTCGGCTAACCCAAACAGGGCGAGGACTTGCTTGTCGTTCATCAGGACGATCGCACTTTCACCACGAGCTTCACGTTCTTGTAGTCCCTGTTGCAATGCTGGTGGAAACTGCAATTTCAACTCCTGCACCCATTCTGGTCTGCCAACCCGATAATGCTGACCGTCTACTACGCCTTCAACGCCCTGACCAGGAACAGCTTGGAAGTCACTAGCTTTAGCAAGCTCGATTTTGCGATGGCTGGCTTCTTCGACGATCGATTGTCCGAGCGGGTGTTCTGATAAAGATTCTAGGGCAGCAGCAATGCCCAGAGCTTTTACCTCATCGATACTATCCGTATAAGTTCTTTGTACGCCAAAGTGTCCGGTAGTTAACGTTCCCGTTTTATCCATCGCGATTGTTTTGATGCTTTTTGCTCGTTCAAAGGCTTCGCGATTTCGCACCAAAATCCCGTTTTTAGCAGACATGGCAGTAGCATTGACTAGCACCAAGGGAACTGCTAACCCTAACGCATGAGGACAAGCAATCACCAATACAGTCACCGCCCGACTGACTGCAAATGATAGATCGTCTGGTTTAATCGATAGCCAAATCACGAATGCGAGTGTAGCGATCCCGATCGCGATTAAAGTTAACCAATAGGCGAGTCGATCGGCTAGCGATTGAAATTTACTTTTAGATGTCTGCGCTTCCTTAACCATCCGCATAATCTGGCTCAAGGTAGTGTTATCTCCAGTCCGAGTGACCTTAATTGTCAGCGCACCCTCGCCATTGACCGCTCCAGCGACCGCTTCGTCCTTGGCTTTTTTGACCACTGGGCGCGACTCCCCAGTTAGAAAAGATTCATTGACATTGGAAGTACCCTCGACGATCTCACCATCGATCGGGACTTGTTCGCCAGGACGAATTAGAATTAGATCGCCCTCAACTAACGTATTCACTTGGACATCTTCACTCCGCCCATTCGTCTGCTTGTGAGCGACAGAAGGCACTAATTTCGCCAGTTCGCCTAGCGCATTGCTGGCTCCCAGCACCGAAGCCATTTCCATCCAATGACCGAGCAACATGATATCGACTAAGGTTGCCAGTTCCCAGTAAAAGGAGTCTCCTTTGAGTCCGAAAGTTACTGCCACACTGTAGACAAACGCCACTGTGATTGCTAGCGCAACCAAAGTCATCATGCCAATTTTACTCTGGAGTTCAAACCAAGCTCCCTTTAGAAAAACCCACCCCCCATAAAAATAAATAATCGTTGAGAAAATCGGAATCACCCACTCCGCGCCCGAAAACTGAATCGCTTTGTAGTTAAACCACATCTGCAACATTGGCGCAAAGTACAGCACGGGCAGCGTTAACACCGAGCAGATAAAAAAGCGTCGTTTGAAAATCTCTGGGCTGTGTCCAGCGTGTTTATCATGTCCAGCGTGTTGCTGACTGGGCTGTTGCCCATCACCATTATGGTTGCTATGTGGGTCGGGATTAGACTGATTTCTTTGAGGTGGTCGTTCGTGTTCTTGGTGCCCACCAGATGGAGCGGGTGGGTTTTGTTCGTGTTGACTGTGGTCGTGTCTCATCGATGAATCCTCCTAGTTTGCTGTGATGTGGATCGATGGCAATAGACTTTAGGGCATCTCTAATCGACGATTAAAGGATTGTCAATAGAATTCTGCGATTACCTCCGGTGGGCTACGCCAACGACAAAACCACTGTCAACGCCAGGAATGAGCGTAAGGCTAATTACTGGATCGATGCAACAATCCTTAAATAATCCAGTTTGACTATAAGAAAACAATCTGAGAAACTTATGAGCAGGTCAGAAAAGCCAACGAAATAATCAGCAGTTAAAACCGCCGCTAGTGTTGCAAAACCCGCCTGCGCGGGTTGGAAATCTCAGTCCGCGTAGCGAAAAGTGCGAGAACACGGGTTTCCCGTGAGGTGCTCCACTTGGGCAAACCCCTGTTCCCGCACTCGCCCCAAGTAGAGCACCTTTTCAAGACAGCGACGCGTGCACGCCCTGGTTTCCCGACGGGAATGCGAAGTCAAATCACGCGGAGGTTTCCTCCGTATGTGTTTCAGTCAAGAAGACAGCGCGTCAAGACAGGCGGACTTCGCATCACTAGCGACGGTTTCAATCGTGCGGTAGTCGATTTTTCATGCGCGGAATGTGGGGATTAAGATTCCGTTGGTCTGTTGATAGTCTGAGTATCGCCCGCAGCAGAAATACAGGCACACCCAGCAACTTTAGACTGATGCAGGGCTGCGGCTGCGGCTTGATAAAGAGTCGGTAAATCGGTGCCATCATCTGGGTATTGAGCGATTCCCGCACTAAAGGCGATCCGAAATTGAGTTCGGTCGGGAGCAACAAATTGTCTGCGCTGGAGTGTAGCGAGTAACTGCGTGAGTCTTTGAATTCCCTCTGCCTCGATCGTGTCAAACAAGGCAACTACAAATTCATCGCCCTCCCACCGCGCAATCACTGTATTCTGCCTAAAAGTCTGCCGGAGCAACTGTCCCCACTGCCGCATCACCATGTCGCCAGTACTGTATCCATGCCGCTCGTTAATTGCCTTGAGATTGTCTAAGTCCAGAACTGCTAGACAAAGCGGCAGGTTCTGTCGAGCCGCAAGTTGCAGGTATTTGTCTAAGTCTTGGGTGGACTTATGACGATTGGAGAGTTTGGTCAACCGATCGATCTCAGCAGCATTCCGCAGGAGTTCGATCCGATCTAGGCGATTGATGACGCGACTGACCAATTCTGACCCCGCAATCGGTTTGCTCACAAAGTCGTCTGCACCCACCGAATAGACTCGATCGATTGTCTCGATATTGGGATTGGTTGTCAAAAATATAATGGGTAAACTGCCCCAGCGTGAATCGTTGCGGACGATCTGGCACAGATCGACACCGCTCAAGATCGGCATGTTCATCTCTAGAATCAGCAGATCTGGCGAGCAGGATTCCAGCGTTTCCCAAAATTGTTGAGGATCGTCGAGCGTTGTCACACTCAATCCCCAGGGTTCTAGCAGCCCCTGTAAATTTGCCAAAATCTGAGGATCGTTATCGACGATCATCACTCGTTGCTTGGCAGCTTCAGCTTGTTGCGCCGCTTGAGCGACGGCTTTGAGCACTTGAGCCAGGGGTGAGGGTTTACGTAAAAAACTATGTCCGCCGAGTTGGGCAACTTCTAATCGATCGGTTAATCGGTCGTGACTGGTGAAAACGAGGACTGGCACTGCTGGAGTCTGATGAGTGAGCTTTGCCAGCAGTTTTAAACTATCTGTAGTGGGATGTGTAATATCTGGATCGAGTAGCACGACGGTGGGCGGATCTCGGTCGATTTTTGTCTCGGCTGCGGCAAGAGTCGTCGAGATCGCGCTCCGAAAGCCCCAATTCACGGCTTCATTCATCAACTGTTCGGCCAATTGACGATCGGGATCGATAATCAATAACAGTGGCCGCTCATCGGTAAATAGTGGCTCTTGGCGATCGATCTGTTCGATCGTTAAGTCGTCCGCTGCTCGATCGATTTCTTGCTGTTCGGATAAAGCATTGTGGATTTGTTGTTGAATTGGTTGAGTTGCCGATCGATTTGGATCGATTGAATCGGTCACAGATTCCAAGGGTTTGAGCCGATAGCCCAATCCATACACCGTTTCGATCGCATTTGTGGGAGCACCCGCCCTCCGCAGTTTTTGCCGGATTCCTTTTATATGAGTTCTGACGGCATCCTCACTGGGAGTTTCCTCATACGCCCAGAGTCGATCCAAAATCGTGCTGTAAGTAAAGACTCGACGACCATTTCGCACGAAAAACTCTAAGATCGCAAACTCCTTGGGACTCAAGAATAGCGGTTGCTCTGCATAAGTGACTTCACGAGTTGCCGGATCGAGTTGCAAATTACCCCATTTCAGCACAGAGTCAAAAGTCGTTCCACCGCGACGCAGCAATGCTCGAATTCGAGCGATCAATTCTTCCCGATCGGGTGGTTTGGTCATGTAAGCATCGGCACCTGCATCTAGCCCGATCGCTTGGTCGTGACTACTGCCTCGCCCCGTAAGCAGCATAATTTGCATTTGATAGCCGTGTTCCCTAACTCTACGACAGAGGCTGATTCCGTCGAGGCGAGGGAGCGTAATATCGATGAGGAGTAGATCGTATTCATAAACCACAATCAGTTCCCAAGCTGCCTCTCCATCGTTAGCAACTTCAACCGTGTAATTTTTGGTGGTGAGCATACAAACCAGCATCTCAGCAATTGCTTCATCATCTTCTACCACCAAAATTTTCATAGATTTAACTCTTGCACGGGCAGAACGTGGTAATTAATCGTGAGGGATTAAGCATACTTTTAACAATATTTGGCAAAGATGAAATTCAGGTGAAATAAAGTACTAATTGCCTGAAATTTGAAAAATGTTGAGCGTTGAATTGCTCATAAGTTCCTCATGGTCGGAGTGTAGCTTGAGAGGTAGAAGAACTTTATTATTCCCCACGCAATGTGACGAGGATAACGACTTGTTCTTTGTTGTTTCAATTATTTAGGAACTTAACACCATGACTGCTACTCAATCTCGTAATTCTCAACTTGAAGCTTGTATTGAAGACTGTCTGAAATGTTTACGTGAATGTGAATATTGCGCTACTGCCTGTCTTGATAGTGACACAGTGCAAATAATGGCTGATTGCATCAAACTATGCCGCGATTGCGCCGATCTGTGCGACATCTGCGTCCGCTTCATGGCTCGTAATTCTGACCTGTGCGTTGAACTGTGTGCGGTTTGTGCCCAAGCTTGCGATCTCTGTGCGGCTGAGTGTGAGAAGCTCGACCCCGACTACTGTAAGAAGTGTGCCGAATCCTGCCGCCGCTGTGCTGAATCCTGCCGTCAAATAGCTAAAGCCAAGGGATAAAACCCTCTTGTCTAACGTGTTGGCTGTTGCTGTTGGCGAGCGTGTCTTGCTTGGCAACAGCCAGCATTTTGTGCTTTGCAATTAAGAGACGTTACTCTTAAATACAACTTTTAACCACTCATAAGTTCCTCATAGTCTGAGCGTAGCCTGAAAGGATAGAGGCACTCGTTGGTGGAATCTTCGCTGTGCGAAATCGTCCTCTAAATGAGGTTTTTTTTTGCTAAAACAATCTAACCACGCTTTCACCATAAATTAGCATTATCTTTGCATAGTAACCATTTCAGGACTTTTTTGCACCACTAAGGAGGTAATCTCATGACCACAACCACAATGTCATCAACAACTAGCGCAATTCGGTGGGTGGATGTAATTGAGTATCCCGAAACTGGAGTCAATAGCCAAATTTTGCTAGAAGATGCCAACTGCCGATATATGCTGATGTCGCTGGCGGCGGGGATGCACATCGCCGAACATGCTGCGCCGCATAATGCCACGGTGAATGTCATCGAAGGACAAGGCGTGCTGACGCTTGAAGGCAAAGATCTCGTGCTGGAATCGGGTGTTTTTGTTTTTATCCCTGCTACTGCACTCCATTCTGTAAAAGCAGTCACTAACTTGACCTTTTTATTAACGTTTTCCGAAATGGTTACAGACTCCGATCGTGAACCTTGCCACGTTCACTCTATCTAATCAAAGCTTGAAATCGCTCATAAGTTCCTCATAATCTCAGCGTACTTTGAAAGTATGGAGGAACTAGATCGTCCTCTAAACGAGGTGGATTTATGAATAATAAATTTTTAATTTATAGCTTAGTCGGGCTACTCAGTAGTGGTGCTATTGGTGGAATTGTCCTTAGCAACAGCAAACAGGCACAGTCATTACCTGCATCGGGAAATGCTCAACAATCCAGATCGGTGCGAGTCGATCGACATTTTATCGAAATGATGATCCCACATCATCAAGACGCGATCGTCATGGCTGACCTAGCTTTGAGTCGTGGCAGACGACCGGAAATCAAGAAAATAGCTGCATCGATTAAACAAGCACAAACTCGCGAAATTACAGAGATGCGTACCTGGTACAAACAGTGGTTCGGCACTGAAGTCCCAAATCATTCCATGACTGATATGGGCATGATGGGAGACCACCACAACCAAGGTCAGAAAAAAGGTTCGGGTATGGGCACAGGTTCAGGCTCAGGCATGGGTCAGGGTATGGGTCAGGGCATGATGGACATGAAGATGGACATCGATGCACTCAAGACAGCCAAGGATTTTGACAAGGAATTTGTCCGGCAAATGATTCCCCATCATCAAATGGCGGTGAAGATGGCTCAGATGGCATCTGGGCGTGCTACTCATTCAGAGATCCGTACTTTGGCTGAATCGATTATCAAATCTCAAAATGCTGAAATTGCCAAAATGCAGGGATGGCAGCAAGCATGGCATTGACGATCTAGCTTGTGTATGAAGGTGAGATATCTTCAATTTGGGTAGTGATGAGACCGCCCGTTAAACAAGTTCAAATTCTCGATCGGTTATTTTCGTCACTAAAAAGGAACACAAGTTATGAGCTACTACTTTAGTAAAACTTTGCATATTTCTTTCGATCGAGCTATTGCAAAAGTGACCGAAAGTTTGCAGCAATCGGGGTTTGGTATCCTTACCGAAATTGATGTCCAAGCCACGATGATGAAGAAACTGAAAATAGATATGCAGAGCTACAAAATTCTGGGTGCTTGCAATCCAGCCTTTGCTTATCAGGCATTGCAAATAGAAGATAAAATCGGCACGATGTTGCCTTGCAATGTAGTTGTGCAACAGACAGAAAACGGAGTCGAAATTGCAGCGATCGATCCTGTCGCATCGATGCAGGCAGTTGAAAATCCAACACTCAAAGAGATTTCCGAACAGGTAAGAGTCAAGCTCGAAGAAGCGATCGATCGTCTAGAAGATTGAAATTTGAAACTAGTCAAACATTCGATCGTCAACTCTCTCGATCGTGACCGAGATTGCGATTTGTTCTATTTACCAAGAGGTATTTATATGCATCAACATGGTTCAAATCAGCCGCAGCCCGACGACAATGGGCTGCCACCTCGTTTCAGCGTGCCGATTAAAATCGTGCTCCTTGTCTCAGTCGGAATTATTGTGTACTTTTTAGTTACAGAACATTGGGCACATTTAGGCGGCTATTTCCCACTTTCGTTGCTACTCATCTTTGTAATCATGCACTTATTCATGCACGGCGGACATGGGGGGCATGGCGGTAATAACGGTGACAATCGGAGAATCTCTGGTAGAGAAGATCGACCAAATTGGGGACATGGGGGACATGGTAACAATGACCCACCTCGCTGAAAACGGTCATTTGGACGTTAGCAAATCAATCTATTTAGAGGAATCGAATTATGAACGATATGAGTAACGTTCCTGCTTACGGACTGTGGGGATTAGTAATTATTAATTCTTTGATATTTATCATCTTTGCCTTGAGTTTTACCAAGCCGCGTAACGCTAGAGATTGGCGATCTTTCGGGGCATTCTCAGCGTTCATCGTGGCTTTGTTCACAGAAATGTATGGGTTCCCCTTAACACTTTACCTACTCTCAGGCTGGCTGCAAACCCGCTATCCAGGCTTCAACATCTTTTCCCACGATGCCGGACATCTGTGGGGGACATTACTGGGATGGAAAGGCGATCCGCATTGGAATCCGATTCACCTTTTGAGTAGCGTGTTAATTTTTGGAGGACTGTATTACTTAGGCAGTGCTTGGGAAGTTCTGTATAAAGCTCAACGCAGTCGTACATTGGCGGTTTCCGGCCCCTATGCCACAATTCGCCATCCGCAGTATGTCGCCTTCATTATCATCATGTTTGGCTTTTTACTGCAATGGCCCACTCTGTTGACGTTGATTATGTTCCCGATTTTGGTTGCGATGTACATCCATTTAGCACACCAAGAAGAACGCGATGCTCTAGCCGAATTTGGTGAGGAGTATACCCGTTATGCCGCAGCAACCCCCGCGTTTAACCCGTGGGGTCGTCGCACTACTCCCAGAAAACTAACTCGTTCACAGGAGCCTCATCATGACCCATAGTAATTATCACAGCGAAGAAAGTCGGGTTCGGAGTTATTCAGTCATGAGATTGAGTGTACGATCTCTAGTCCTCACCACAATCTTCGTCTACATACTTTGTGTGCTGTTTATTGCCTTTGCCCCACGAGTTGCAACAATTTTGTTTGGCTATACTCTTCATGCCGATCTAATTAATATTGTCCGCAGCGTCGGCTGGGATAGTTTAATTACGGGTCTTTGCGTTTGGTCTGTGGGCAACGGATTATATGCGGTATTTATGGCTCAGATTTACAACCGTCTTGTGTCTTGATAAACAAATTGAACTGAGGATACTGTTACCCATCAAATCACATTTTCAATCCGCGATTTTTGATTCGAGATCGAGAGAAAGATTAAACATAAACCATAACGTAAGAGAGATAAAACTATGAGCGATCTAATTGTAATTGGCTTTCCAGATGAATTTAAGGCAGATGAAGTATTAATCGATCTCCGCCGACTCGAACTGGACTATTTAATCGATCTAGAAGATGCAGCAATTGTCGTCAGAAATCAAGACGGGAAAGTCAGAGTTAAACAATCTCAAGAACTTGTCGCTTCTGGCGCATTAAGTGGCGGCTTCTGGGGCTTATTAATCGGCTTAATGTTCCTTCAGCCGTTGCTGGGAATTCTTGGTGCAGCGGTGGGTGCCCTTTCCGGTGCTCTAACGGATATCGGCATTGATGACAACTTTATTCGAGATCTGGGTAACACGATCGAGCCTGGTACCTCTGCCCTCTTTATCTTAGTGACAAAATCGACTCCTGATAAGGTTTTGGAAGATTTGAGCAAGTTTGAGGGAAAAGTCCTCCGCACTTCTTTATCCCATGTCGATGAGGCAAAACTTCAGGCGGCTCTTACAAAAAGTGCAGCAGGGTAAATCATCGCTTCAAGAAATCTCTTGTCAGCGTGAATTACTCTGATAAGAGATTCTATATTCGCAGAGGAAATGCAAATGATATCAAGATCGATCGCAATTCAACCATCTAATTCACTGCCGCCAAGCCAGCGAAAGATTGAAATGGATGTAGCTTTCCAGAGCGTCATGGGCCTTATGGTACTTTCGACGATCGCTGCTTTAATTTATGTTTGTATTTACGAGCAAAAGCAGCATTCCTCCAGCTTCAAACTGCCTTTCAATGTTCCATGTCCTCGCTGTCGATATTTTAGCAATAATTCCTATCTAAAGTGTACTCTCCACCCAACAACCGCACTGACTGAGCAAGCAGTTGATTGTAGAGATTATTGCCCGCACAGGAAAGAGCAACGGATTGAAAAGGAGAGTACTGCTAGTTGGCGTAATCTTTCTTGGAGGAGCATCGTTCAAAACATTTTTAATAAATAACCACCCAAAAACCAAAATTTAACTCGCTGAACATTAATTTCAAATCGTTCTAACAAGAGATTCTATGTTCGGGAAGGAACGCAAATGGCAGCAAAATCGATAATAACTCAACCATCTAATTCGTTTCCGCCAAACCAGCAAGGAATTAAATTTTTTACTGACTCTGACACAGCTTTTGTGATAATTAGCTTTGCTGTATTTTGGACGATCGGTATTTTCATCTATGCTTGCATTCCCAAGAGTCGGCAGCATTTCTCCAGCTTCAAACCACCTCTCAAACCACCTCTCAAGACTCCATGTCATCGCTGTCGATATTTTAGTAATAATCACTATCTCAAGTGTGCGCTTCATCCAGAAACTGCACTGACTGAGCAAGCAGTTGATTGTAGAGATTACTGTCTAAATAGCAGGGAACAAAAAGCTGAAGAGTTTTGAATCGCTCATAACATCCTCATAATTAGATCGTATTCTAAAAAGGTAGAGGATTACTGCTCCTTTACAAAATTCCTCCTAACTAAACCACCCTAAAGATCGAGATTTAACACCATGAAACTCCAATTAAAAGTTCCCAATATGAGCTGTGGTGGTTGTGTCAGTACCATCACTGACGCGATTAAAACAGTCGATGCTAATGCGACCGTTCAGGCCGACCCCCAAACTAAGACTGTATCGGTAGAAACTCAATCTCCTGAAGCAACAATTAAGGCAGCGATGGCTAAGGTTGGTTATCGCCCTAATTAATTCAGTGCGATCGGTTCTGACTGCATTTAGAACCGATGACTGGATGCCTAATTACTCCACAGGCACCAACGCAATGGCGTAAAGATGTTTATTATTCCAGGAACTTCTTATGAAACCAGATTACCTGATTATCGGCAGTGGTTTGTCAGCATTGACCTTTGGTGCTCTGATGGCAAACTCTGGTAAGACTGTCCAAATCCTCGAAGCTCACGAGCATCCAGGCGGCTTTGGTCATACATTTACGATGGCTAAAAAGTATACGTTTAACGCTCAATTTCACTACGTTTGGAGCTGTGGTGAAGGGCAAACCGTCAACCAAGTACTCAAAAAACTGGGCTTAGATAAGGAAGTAACTTTTGAGCGGTACGATCCAGAAGGTTTCGACCACATGCGAATGCCTGGATACAAAATGGATATTCCATCGGAACCAGAGGAATTAATTCAGCGATTATCTGCACTATTTCCGGCACATAGCGATCGAATTCGCCAATTTGTTAACGAAGTCGAGAAAACTGGTGCAGGCTTAAAAATAGTTGCTCCGCCGATCGATCCTGTCGAACTACTCAAGCATCCCCAGGCAGCGTTCAGTGCCATCTCGAACGTCAACAGTACGCTTCAGGATGTATTTGACAAATTCCAGCTTCCTCAAGCCGCACAAACCCTTTTAGCTCTGCAATGGCTGGACTTTTTACTACCGCCAAATCAACTCTCCTTCTTTGCTTGGGTCGCATTATTCAGGGGCTATCAAGCAGGTGCGTTTTACCCAACTCAGCATTTTGAGGATGTAATTAATTCCTTGGTTAAGGTCATCGAATCGCATGGAGGAGAGGTACTGCTAAACCATGAGATTACAAATTTTCAAGTCACAGATAAAACGGTGACGGGAGTTCAGGCGATGGATCTCACCACCCATCAAACCGCTGAATTTACAGGTAATACTGTGATTTGCAATATCGATCCTCAACGAGCCGCGAAGATGATTGGGTCAGAAAAGTTCTCCCAAAAGGTGCGCCGAAAACTCGACTATGACTATTCGGCATCTAACTACATGGCTTATTGTGTCGTCAAAGATCTCGACCTTCGCGACTATGGATTTGGTAAGTGGAATCTGTCGCATACCGGACATGAAGATCTTAATGAAGCCTTCGCGCAAATGTACGATCGCCATGACTATTCTAATCCCAGTTTTGCCATCACCACCCCCACTTTGATGACAACAGCGAGTCGGGATTGTCCTGAAGACTGCCAGATTGTCGAATTCCTCACCGTTGCTAATTATGACTACTTTAAACAATTGCGGGAGAGCGATCCCAAAGCTTACAGGCAGAAAAAGCAAGAGATTTTAGATTCGATCCTCGATGTTGTGGAGAAACATTATGTCCCGAATTTCAGGCAACACATGGTCTTCGATATTACAGGCAGCCCGACTACCAATGAACGCTATTGCTGGTGTCCAGAAGGGAATTCTTACGGTTCCATTCTGACCCCACGCAATGTAGGTTTAGGGCGATTGAATCACGAAACTTCTCTCAACCAGTTCTATTTCTGTAATGCCTCATCTGGCTATCCAGGCTTTGCTGGCACAGTTTGGACGGGAGCAATACTGTATCAACGATTATCCGGCGACGTGATTTTAGACGACTAAATAGACGATCGCACATTACTTACATTCATCAATTTAGGAGTCAACTATGAGAATTGCTGTAATTGGAAGTGGAGCTAGTGGCATGGCTACAGCCTATCTACTCGATAAACAAGGGCATCATGTCACCGTGTTTGAACGACAGCCCATCCTCGGCGGACATATTCGGACGTTGAACAAGAACGTCAAACCCAACCAGTCCGCTTGTGATGAGGTATTGGAAGCTGGAGTGCTCGAATTTCCAACTGTGTTTTACAACTTTATCGCGCTGATGCAAGATCTAGGTGTGGAAGTAGAACCCGTCAATATTGGTTCGGCGATGTTTCTCAAGGATGGCGACCACTTTCTATCGGCAGTAACGATCGAAAAGAACTTCGCAGGTCTCCACGGGCTGATTGAAAAGTTACGCCTTGATGCCATCTATGCCCGTTCCGTTGGATTGTGGTTGAGAACGCAATTTGCTAACTTGCCAGATCTCGCCAATCGTCCGCTTTCAGAATACTTGAAAGGCTTTGAGATCCGCGATACCTGGCTGAAGTTGGTGGTGATGTATAGCTATTCGATCCCATTTGAACTAATTAATGATTTTCCCGCAGAGTTGGCGATTCCTACTTTACGCGACTATCTCGCTGTCAACTGGGTCAGGGTTAAGGGCGGCGTTTATACTTACATTGAAAAAATCCTGGAGCGATTTAAGGGTGAGATCGTGCTCAATGTCGAGATCGATCGAATTGTCCGAAGTCCTGATGGTGTCAAAATCATGCGCTCTACAGGTGAAATTCAGGAGTTCGATAAAGTCGTGTTCGCTACGCCCCCCGACCAAGTAATGGCGTTATTAGCCGACCCGACGGAGGCTGAAACTAAACGGTTTTCTGCCTGGAAAGCCAACTATGCAACGACTTTAGTTCATCGAGATACTTCTGTCTACGCCCGTCACGGCATCACCCAACCCTCAGAATTTGATTTTTTCCAAAAGCCAGACGGTCGCTGGGGTTATAACGGCTGCTTGAATCAGCTTTGTGGAATTACAACACCAGAGCATAATTTTTTATCGTTCCAATTAGAGGAATTGATTGCACCCGATCGCATTATTCACACTCAGGAACATCACACGCCGATGTATACCACTGAATCTTTTCGATATCGGGATGAAGTAGTTGAGACTAACGGCGAGAACAATACCTACCATGCGGGAGCTTATCTAGGAGATGGCTTGCATGAAGGAGCGATCGCCTCTGCTTTTCGAGTCGCTCAACTGGTTGGTTCAGCCTTAGTTCTATCCCATTGATTGACAGTAAAAGGTAGTAAGTAGGATACCAGCAATTCTTCATTCAAGGTTTTCGATAATGCTAATCAACTTAGTTAAACCCAAATTTCACAGCCATATTCAGGATATGTTAGCCTCAGCCGACATTCAAACTAATGGCGATCGTCCTTGGGATCTGCAAATCCACAACCCTGATGTTTATCAAAGAATCTTGAGAGAAGGATTGCTGGGACTGGGTGAATCTTACGTAGAAGGATGGTGGGATTGCCCAAATCTAGATGAGTTTTTTACTAAAATTTTCCGCTCGAACCTCTACAATCTAGTCGATCGCGATCTAGCTACAGTGCTAGAAACTGCCAAAGCAAAACTTTGGAACATGCAGAGCCTGAACCGGAGTTTTCAGATTGGCAAACACCATTACGACTTGGGAAACGAACTTTATCAACTCATGCTTGATTCCAGAATGACCTATACCTGCGGCTACTGGAAAACAGCTCAGAACTTGGAGGATGCTCAAGCAGCAAAGTTAGATTTAATTTGTC
This sequence comes from Chamaesiphon minutus PCC 6605, assembly GCF_000317145.1. GTDB lineage: Bacteria > Cyanobacteriota > Cyanobacteriia > Cyanobacteriales > Chamaesiphonaceae > Chamaesiphon > Chamaesiphon minutus. Next base: position 142,455 of record NC_020053.1, read on the forward strand.
AAAAACTACAGCTTAAAAAAGGTATGACGCTATTAGATATTGGATGTGGTTGGGGCAGTCTGATGAAATATGCTGCCGAAAAGTATGAGGTATCTTGTGTTGGGCTAACGGTTTCCCAAGAACAGATAAAATTAGGAGAAGAACTATGTAAAGGCTTACCAGTAAAGTTCATTTTACAAGATTATCGTCAGTTTGATGAGCAATTCGATCGAGTTGCATCTGTAGGAATGATCGAACACGTTGGGCATAAAAACTATCGTGTGTTTATGGAAAAAGTTAACTGTTGTCTTAAGAATAATGGATTATTTTTATTGCATACGATTGGTAGTAATTATACCGAATTCTATATAGATAGGTGGATTAATAAATACATTTTCCCAAACGCATTATTACCTTCGGCTGCTCAGATTTGTGCATCTGCCGAGAAAATATTTGTAGTAGAAGATTGGCATAATTTTGGCCAATATTACGATCCGACTTTAATGGCTTGGTGGCATAATTTTGATAATAACTGGGGACAATTAGCAGATAAATATGGAGATGAGTTTTACAGGATGTGGAAATATTATTTATTAATGTCGGCAGGAGCTTTTAGATCGAGACATATTCAAGTTTGGCAAATTATGTTTTCCAAAAATGGAATTCTTGGTGGATATCCGACAGTGAGATGATTTCAACCTTTGTGAATATCGATCGTGAATAATAAATAGGGTGGGTATTGTCTTGATTCGCTAAACCATCGGGAAACAAAGGCGTGCGCGAATCGCTGCCCACCCTAATAGTTGTTTTTAGTTTAGCTAAAGCCTAATTATCCTTAGCGTCAAACTCACGAAAGGTTTGATAAAATTCATTCTGTTCATAGAGATGACATTTATCGGTAATATCTTTCATCATTTCCCAAGTGAACTTACGTTCTTTGATATATTCACCCCAATTAGCTTTGATAATCGCGTGAGCTTGCCGCAGTCGGTAAGAAGGAATCGCTGTCGAAATATGATGGGGAACGTGAACGTTGATATCGTGACAGAGGAATTCCACCCAGCGAGGGTAGTCACAATGCACCGTACCAGATAGTTGCGCGATCGCTTCGTTCCATTCACCTTCAGGTGTAAACGGAATATCTGCTGCTGTATGGTGGACGATCGTGAAGGTACTCATCCAGAAATGATATACCAGCCAGGGTAGCAACCAAAACTTAACGAAGCCCCAGATGCCAACCGTCCCAATCATGACTGGGAACATAACTGCGGCAACGATAATCACCACCAAAGCTGAGAATTTGACATCATCTCTGGTTTTGCCTGCTGGAAACTTGCGCCAGTTAAAGTGAACTAGTGCCCAATGGGGCAGTGATGCCAACCACCATAACCGACCGCGCATGGCTTGATAGAATACTTGCAGCCAAGTTGGAGCTGCCTTGTAGTCTTCAGGTCGCCACGGTTGCCACGCATTATCCACATCCATTTTGTTGGTGTGCTTGTGGTGATGATTGTGCCCGTATCGCCAACCGTGGAAGGGATAAATCAGGGTCAACATGAACAGATGACCGACGAGATCGTTGACTTTCCGACTTGTTGAGAAGGAACGGTGGGCACAGTCATGACCGATGACAAAGCAACCAGTCATTGCCGTACCTGTAAATACCCACGCCAGGGGTAAAAGGTACCAAGGCGCAACAGCGATTGCCGCCATACCTAGCGTCACTGCGACGATAGTTTTGATGACCATCAGCCAAGCTTGATTATTGTCTTTAACAAAAACTGATTTTGGTAAAGATTGGACGATCTGTTTGAGTTTGAGCTTCGGGGACAGCACGGTGTCTGGCTCGCGATCGATCGATAATGTCATGTAGCGGTTTAGATCTCCAAGGAGTATGGATAAGGCCCCGTTGCTGCTACTGCCGATCGGACACCGCTCGATCGATCGAACGGTGGAAATTATTAATTTGTAGCCGAACTAAGTACCGTTTTGTTAACGATCGCGGATGTTTATCCTAGCTCAGTCTTTGGCTAGATGCTAGTAGTGGTCAACGCACAAAATATAAATTCTGCCACTAGATGAAGATCGACGCAGGACAGAACTATTTGCTCCCACATTCGGCTAGTTCGCTCCCACGATCCTCTCCTGTTGAGAATCATTATTTTAAGCTCTGTAGATTAGACAAAATTCATTGTCTCGTTCTTAATTTCGCTCGTGACACCGTGCGACTGGAGAGCGGAGCGAGTGGAAAATGAGGACGCGATAAACTAATTTACCGTGCGCTATACTAGAAAGCAATTCCCCTCGCTCGGAGCATCTGATGAGACAGGATCTCCCCACCCAGATTTTTCCCAATCCCCCATCACCGCTGGAAAGCGGTGAAGCCCAAAAGCTATGGTCGGAATTCCTGCAACTGAACATCTCACCCAACACCCAACATACTTATGCTAAAGCAATTGCTGATTTCTACCAGAGAATCTACAATTGCAGCGTCTCGCCACAAGCTTTAGGTCGATTTCTCGCTCTTGCACAGAATGAAGCAGTCTATCAGGTTTGCTACTACCGCTCCCTACTCATCGCCGCAAAATTAGCCCCCAGCACGATTAATACGCGGTTATCCGCACTCAAATCCTTAGTCAAATACGCCCATCAGTTAGGACAATGCAGCTTCAACTTGAGCGACGTAACAGGGTTGAAAGTTGACGGTTATCGAGATACCACAGGCATTGCCCCTCAAGGATTCCACGACATCATTAGTTTACCAGATCGAGCGACAGTCAAAGGCAGTCGCGATTATGCGATCCTTCGACTCCTGTGGGATAACGCCTTGAAACGTGGCGAAATCTCTAACTTGAACGTAGAAGATTTCGTTAGCCTTGGCAAAGCCTCTGCCGCCTCTGAATCCTCTATCCAAGAGCATCTGGTGGGGAAACTAACGATCGTGGACAACAGAAAAATCCAGCACAGTCTCATCGCCCTAGCTCCAGCTACCACAAGCGCGATTGTCGATTGGTTGGCTCTCAGAGGCAATTGTCAGCCCTCAGATCCACTCTTCGTCAGTTTAGATCGTCGCAGCAAAGGACATCGATTAGATGGCAGCAGTATTTATCGGTTAGTCCGAAAATTTAGCGAATCCGCTGGGATTGACACGGTAGTCTCCCCTCACCAAATCAGACACAGTGCGATTACAGCGTATCTCGATGCTAGTGAAGGGAATGTTCGTGGCGCACAAGGATTAAGCCGTCTGACCAACCCGAACATTCTCTCTCGTTATGAAGATAATCGGCAGCAATATCAAGAACAAGCTTCTCATATTTTGGCAGATCTAGTTTAGATTTACCCCGCTGTGTGAATATTATCTGACTTTTCTACCTCCTCAAATCGGGGTGGATCTGTGGGCTTTTCGATCGAAAACATCAAAATTTGGGAATCGGCTCTAACCGATGTCTGGTAACAACTACAGAAAAAGCATATACCGCTAATAGCACTTAGCGGTATATTTAAAGAACAGATCTAATCCCCCCAAATTTCCCAGCAATTTATTGCCACCCTGGAATTATTAAAACTGATGGAATTGATGATGACCTAAATACCTGCGTGCATCAGGCTAAATTCAATGGAGCAACCCACTAGTACTACCACCAGTACACCCACTTTTGTCCTCGATGCCAATCCCCTAATTGCCGCATTTACCAGCTTCCTCCAATTCGATGTGGCATCCGGCGGTGCTAGTGGCGAAACCATCCGTACCTATTGGTGCGAAGCGAAACAGTACTTGCTCTGGTGTGAGGTCAATCAACTCCAACCACTAGAAGTGACGCGGGATGCGATTAAAATCTACCGCCATAACTTAGTTCAACAGCAATACAAACCTGCCACCATTGCCCTCAAATTAGTCGCTGTGAGTCGCATGTACGATGCAGCGATGGAATATGGTCTACTTTCGCATAACCCCGTCTGGGGCGTAAAAGCACCAAAGCAACGC